>CAYMLN010000181.1:0-5561 GCA_964391045.1 uncultured Saprospiraceae bacterium | reverse complement strand
GCTCGCGGCCGGCATCGAGCTTGTCGAGGTGCCGGGCGACTCGCTCGCCGCCGAACTTACCGGCAAGGTGGCTGCAGCGGCATCCGGTGATGTTTGGGTCAGCCCGTACAACGATCCTGAGGTCATCGCCGGCCAGGGCACGATCGGTCTTGAAGTACTGGAGCAGCGGCCTGCCGTCGCTTCGGTGTACATCACGGTAGGCGGCGGCGGACTGATCTCCGGCATCGCCGCGTACCTGAAAATACATCGGCCCAACATCGAGATCATCGGATGCCAGCCTGCGCGCTCGCGGGAAATGAGCCTGAGCGTCCGCGCCGGCCGCGTGGTCGACGATCCGGAGGCCGGGCCTACTCTCTCGGACGGATCAGCCGGACCACTCGAACCGGACAGTATTACCTTTCCGATCTGCCAGGCCCTGGTCGACCGGTGGATGGTCATTCCGGAAGAAGAGATCGAGGAGGCCTTGCGACGGCTGTACCGGTATCACGGGATGGTCGTGGAAGGAGCGGCCGGTGTCGCGTATGCCGCGGCCTTGCGCGAGCGTGAACAGGCCGTCGAAGGCGACAAGGTTGTGATCCTGTGCGGTGGGAACATCGATCCCGCGCGATTCGAAAAAATCGTGCAGGCGGGATAGACGGTCAGCAGACCTCCTCGAGGTAGAGCGCCATTTCACCCTGCAGGCGAAGCGCTTCGTCTCGTGCCTTCTCTGCGAAATCTTCACGGTCACCGGCATACAGGATGCTTCGCGAGGCATTGACCAGCAGCCCGCCCTCGGCGGTGAGTCCTGCGCGGCAAATGGCGCCGAGATCCCCGCCCTGCACACCCACGCCGGGAACGAGGAAGAAATGTCGGGGCAATTTCCGTCGCACTGCCGCCAGGTCGTCGGGATGCGTCGCCCCGAGGACGTACATCATGTTTTCCGGCGTTCCCCATGACGAGGTCACGTCCAGCACCTGCTCATAGAGCGTGCGGCCGTCGGCAAGCATTGTGCGCTGGAAGTCCGTGCTGCCCGTATTCGAGGTCAGGGCGAGGACGATCACGAAGCGGTCGGGGCGCATGAACGGCTTAACGCTGTCGCTGCCCATGTAGGGGCTAACCGTCACCGCATCGCATCCGAGGTGATCGAAGATCGCGCGGGCATACATCTCGGAGGTATTTCCGATATCCCCGCGCTTCGCATCGGCGATGATGAAATGCTCTTCGCCGATGTAGCGGATCGTCTGTTCGAGACAGGCCCAGCCGGGGATGCCCCATGACTCATAGAAGGCGAAGTTGAGCTTGTACGCGACACACGTGTCACGGGTCGCATCAATGATCGCTTTGTTGAACGCCAGGGCATCTCCGCCGACCGCCGCCGGCAACTTTAGCGGATCGGTATCCAACCCAACTGTGAGCACGCTGCGTCGCGTGCGGATCGCCCGAATGAGGAAATCGAGATTGCGGACCATGTCAGGCGCGCACTCCGTTGACGGCCTCGACAGCGCGGATCTGTGGCAGGCGGGCTTTAACGGCTTGCTCGACACCGGCTTTCATGGTCATGGCGGACATGGAGCATGATTCGCAACTTCCCAGCCAGCGCACCTGCACGGTCAGGTCGTCCGTCACGTCCACGATCTCCACGTTGCCTCCGTCGACCGCGAGGTGCGGCCGGATATCGTCAAGTGCTTCTTCGATCTGGCGCCACAACGCTTCCTTGTCCTGTTCTGCCATGGGGCGAAATTAAGGAATAATGACCTCGTGCAATTTCTCCTTACTCTTCCATGCGGACGATCCGGGTCGGAGCCGCCTGCGCATTGCGCTTTTCGGTTTGTTCATGAAGTGTCCGGGCCAGTTCGATGAACCGGGTCGTGAACTCCCCGTGCGTTTCGTCGAGGACAGCCGGCTGGCCGCTGTCACCTGCCTCGCGGACCGACTGGATGAGCGGCAACTGGGCCAGCAGTTTCGTTTCGCCGATGGCGGCCAGCTTCTCCCCGCCGCCTGCGCCGAAAAGGAAGTACTTGTGGTCCGGCAATTCGGCCGGCGTGAACCATGACATATTCTCGACAACCCCCAGGATGGGCACGTTCACGGCATCGAGGAGGAACATGTTCATCGCCTTGACCGCGTCCACCACGGCCACTTCCTGCGGCGTGGTGACGAGTACCGCACCGGTCAGCGGGACGGTCTGCACCAGGGTCAGCTGGATGTCCCCCGTGCCGGGCGGAAGGTCAACGATCAGGTAGTCGAGTTCGGGCCAGAGCGTATCCTGGATAAACTGCTTGATGATGCCCGCCAGCCTTGGGCCGCGGAGGACCACGGCCTGCTCCGGCTCGACGACGAAGCCGATCGACATCACTGGCATGCCATATGCTTCCAGCGGCACGATCTTATGGTTGCCGTGCACGACCTGCACCTTTGGCCGCTGGTCATGCAGGTTGAGCATGGTCGGCGCAGAAGGGCCGTAGAGGTCAGCATCCAGGAGGCCCGTCTTGAAGCCAAGCTTCTGCAGGCCCAGGGCCAGGTTGACCGATACCGTGCTCTTGCCCACGCCCCCTTTCCCGGATGCGACGGCGATGATGTTTCGGACGTGCGGCAGCGGCGAGGTCTTTCCCTGCCCTTCCGCACCGCGTTGCATGTGGATGTGCACATCGGCATCCGGGTAGACGGCCTGGATGGCTTCGATACAGGCGAAATTGAGGCTCGATTTCTGGGCTTCGGGCAGGTCGGCCGTCGCCAGGACGAATTTCACCTGACCTCCCCGCACCTGCAGGTCGCTGATCATTTTGCGACTGATGATATCCTGCCCGGTGACGGGGTCCTTCACCCCGCGGAGGGCGTCAACGATCTTGTTATTGTCGAGCTCCATGATTCGTTTTGTCAAAAGGATACAATCCGGGAAACGTATGGTTCAGGGCCCTCCCGATCGGACGAAGTGATTCGACCTGCGCGTAGCAAACCGCGCATTCGCCGGAATAACAAATTTCCTTGGGTCACCTCAATGACCTCGGCCACGTCGATGGCGAATGTCCTCGCCGTGGTTCGGGTCCGGCTTCTCCTGAGTAGCATACACGGAGGAAGAGCGCGTCCCGGATACTCCGGATCAGGCCAGGTTCATGTTGTCG
Organism: uncultured Saprospiraceae bacterium; assembly: GCA_964391045.1. Classification (GTDB taxonomy): domain Bacteria; phylum Bacteroidota; class Bacteroidia; order Chitinophagales; family Saprospiraceae; genus Opimibacter. The sequence goes on along the minus strand of CAYMLN010000181.1, from coordinate 2,460 downwards.
AAGACGTTCATCACCTCCTTGACATGGCCGGCGGATTCATTCAGCATGGCCATCTCCGCAGGGTTGAGGTCCAGTTCGATGACCTGTTCGATCCCGTTGCGGCCGAGCTTGACCGGCACGCCGACGTAGACGTCGCGGAGGCCGTACTGGCCTTCCATCTTGATGCAGCACGGGAGGATGCGCTTTTCATCCCGCAGGATCGTGGCGACCATTTGCGCGGAGGCCGCACCGGGCGCATACCAGGCGGACGTGCCCATCAGTTGGACCAGTTCGCCGCCGCCCTTTTTCGTGCGATCCACAATGGCGTCCAGCCGGGCCGCGTCGATCATCTCCGTCACCGGGATGCCGGACACGGTGGTATAGCGCGGGAGGGGCACCATCGTATCCCCGTGACCGCCCAGCAGCATGGCCCGGATGTCGCGCGGGGAGACGTCCAGCGCTTCAGCCAGGAAGGCGCGGTACCGGGCCGTGTCCAGGATGCCGGCCATGCCGAATACCCGGGTCGACGGGAGGCCGGAGACCGCGTGCGCGGCATACGTCATGACATCCAGCGGGTTGGAGACCACGATCAGGATCGCATTCGGGCTATGCTCCAGCAAGGACCGGGTCACGGTCGACACGATCTTGGCGTTGGTCGAGATCAGGTCGTCCCGGCTCATGCCCGGCTTGCGCGGTACACCGGCCGTGATGACGGCAATATCGGATCCTGCGGTATCGGCGTAATCGCCGGTGCCCCGCAGTCGGGTGGAATAATCATCGATCGGCGCCTGTTGCCAGGTGTCGAGCGCCTTGCCCCTGGCCATGTCGGCCATGATGTCGAGTAATACAATCTCCTGGGCGATATTCTGGTGGGCGAGCACATTCGCTACGGTGGCCCCGACATTGCCGGAACCGACGACAGTCACTTTTGCCATGATGAACTTTGGTCTATGAAAATGAATTATAGGATATGTCGGCAAAACTAAAAAGAAATCGCGTTCCCCCCTTCCGTGATGCATGCCTGTTATGGCTATATTTGACGCTTTAACCGTTAATTCAACGAAATGAACAGAATTTTATTCGGTCTGGCCGTACTCCTTATGACTACCCAGGTGCGCGCCCAATTTATCTGTGCCACACCGCAGGAGCCTATCCTTGAACGCACGGATGAGAACAAGAAGGCCATGATCCCGCTCCAGCGCGGTGTCCAGAAATACATTCCGGTGACGTTCCACCTCGTCGCGGCCTCCAACGGCACCGGCCGGGTTACGGAGGAAAATGTCTTGCAGCAGCTTTGCAACCTCAACGCGCAGTATGGCGACCAGGAAGCGCTCTTCTACATCGACCGGTTCAACTACTTCGACAACGATGCCGTCTTCCAGACGCCGGCGTCCGCGGCCGCCCGGGTCCAGATGCGCCTGCGCAGGGACAACAACTCGGTCAACCTCTTCATCACGAACACCGCCGACAATGGCCAGTCACCCGGCTTCGTGCTCGCCTATTATGATCCCCAGGAAGACTGGGTCGTTTCCCGCAAGGGCGAGATCAACGGCGCCTCCAGCACGATTGCGCATGAAATGGGTCATTTCTTCAGCCTGGCACATCCGCACGTGGGCTGGGATTGCTATCCATTTACCCTCGAGGACTACACCAACCCGATCAACCGCGACTTTACCATCCCCTGCGATGGCGGCGGCGGTTCGCTCCTGATCGAGCTCCACGACCGAAGCAACTGCAACACGGCCGGGGACCGCATCTGCGACACGCCTGAGGATTATAACATCGGGCTCTTCTACCAGGATGACTGTGGCCCGAATACGACGATCATGGACAAGAATGGCGAGCTCATCGAGCCGATGGAAAACAACTTCATGGGGTATTACCGCGAATGCGCCGAGTATGCCTTCACGCCTACCCAGAAGAACCTGATCAACACGGATTTCTTCTCCATCCGGCGCGCCTACATCCGCACCGGCGTCATTCCCAACACGACGCCCGTGACCGCCCCCGTCACGTACGTAAGCCCGATCAACGGCCAGGAATCCCCCGGCTCGACCAACGTGCGGCTCGACTGGGAGGACACCCCGGGCGCGAACAAGTACCTGGTCATCATCGACCGCTTCGCATCCTTTACCTTCAATCCCGAGAAATTCATCGTCGATGCATCGGAATTGATCATCGACGAGTTGACGCCCAATGTCACCTATTACTGGAAAGTTTGGCCGTACAATGAATCGCAGACCTGCGCCGGCTACAGTGCCACGCAGAACTTCAAGGTCGGCACGGGGACCGCGGTCAATGCCATCCGCGAAGTCGAGACCTTTGCCCTCACCCCCAATCCTGCCGCAGGCCTCGATGATGTCTTGTTGACCGTATCCGCACGGGCCGACTTCGCGGGCGAGCTTGTCCTCGTCAATACGGCAGGCAGGATCGTGTACCGCTCGCGCGTGCAGGTTCCGGCCGGCATGTCCGCCCACCCGA
>CAYMLN010000180.1:0-5565 GCA_964391045.1 uncultured Saprospiraceae bacterium | reverse complement strand
CAACGGCTCACCGTCCCGAAGATCGGCGGCGTCGGGTTTGAAGTGGGGCAGCCGCTCGACTGGGACGGGCTCAACCCGCCCCCGGCCGGCAGCCCGATGGTGCTCGTCAAGCTCAACGATGACGCCTGGGGCACGACCCCGCAGGATGCGATCATGCTCCACCGGATCACGATCGATTGGGATAATGCGGCGAATTCCGCCATTGTGGTAGAAGCCATTCCCACGGCGCCCTTTGACACGGACGGCTGTGCCCTCGAAAGCACCGGTGGGTTTTCCTGCATCCCGCAGCCCAACAACCAGGGGATCGACGGGGCGGAGTGGATCATCACCAACAAGGCCGTCTATCGCCATTTCCCCACACACGAAGCTTTCGTCATGTCATTCCTCGTCGATGTCACAGGGGATGACGTCGGCGGCATCCGCTGGATCGAATTCCGGCGCACGCCCGGCCAGGAATGGCACATCTACCAGGAGGGCACGGTCGGCTCGGACGACGGCCTCCATCGGTTCATGCCGACCATCGCGATCGACGGCCAGGGCAACATTGGGCTCGGGTACGGGGTTTCAGGTTATGAAAAGTTTCCCTCCCTCCGCTACACGGGGCGCTACGCCTCCGACCCCCTGGGCACGATGACATTCAACGAATATGAGATCGCCACCGGCGGCGGCAGCTGGGGCATCGACCGATACGGCGATTACTTCAGCATGTCCGTCGATCCTGCCGACGAGTCCACCTTTTGGTTTACCGGCCAGTACATCCCGGAGGACAATGTATGGACAACCCGCATTGCCGCCTTTGCCGCCACGCGGGACACCTTTGACCTGTTGCCGATCGAGCTGATCACGCCCGTCAACAGCGCGGACCTGGCGGCTGCCGAACCCGTGGTCATCGAGGTGCTCAACCGGGGATTGCGCAGCGTCGACACCTTCGCCGTTGCGTATCAGTTCAACCAGGGGGAATGGGTCGCAGAGCCTGCGCTTGTCGACACCTTGCACGTCGATTCCGTGTACCGGCACACCTTCGCCGCGGCTGTCGACTTCACGGCGCCGGGTACGTATCCGCTGCGTATTGCCGTGTTGCTCGACCGGGACGGCAACCGGCGGAACGATACGCTTTCGTTCAACATCACGAAGTATGCGCACCTCGACATGGTCACCGCCTACATCCCGCCGGCGCAGGCCGAACTCCTGTGTACGGACAACACGACGAGCCGGGTACGCCTCCTCAACGCCGGCCTGGACACGCTCTTCACGGCTGAATTCGAATTGTCGCTCAACGGCTCGCCGGTCGACACGCTGAGCTGGACCGGCGGCCTGGCCTTTGGTGAATCGACTGAACTGACGGTGGTCGTGAATGGGCTCACGCCGGGGGAGAATATGCTCGACTTCGTCATGCTCGCGGTGAACGGGACGGTGGATGAGATTCCGGCAAACAACTTGTCCACCTGGACAATCACCGCAAAGCCGGACGGCGAACCCGCGTTCCTGGCCTTCCTGACCGACAATTTCCCGAGCGAGAACACCTGGGCATTGACTGACGCGACGGGTGAGGTCCTGGCTACCGGCGGCCCCTATGCCGAGCAACAAACCACCTACCTCGAAGATTTCTGTCTCGATGCCGGCGCCTGCTATACGTTTACCGTATACGATAATTTCGGTGACGGCATGTCCGCGCAGGGCGTGCGCGGCGACTATCAGATCACCAACGGAAACGGGGACGTGATCGCCAGGTTGGACAAGCCGAATGGCTGGTCGGAGCGAAGCAGCCTGTTTTGCCTGGCCGACACCTGCCTGCTTCAGGTCATGGCCGGCGCGACACCGGAGAGTTCGCCCGGCGCGGCCGACGGGTTCGCGATGGCCGCTGCGGACAACGGTCTCGGGAATGTAGTCTACAGCATCGACGGCGGCAATACGTTCCAGGCCTCCCCGGCGTTCACCAATCTCCCCGCAGGAACGTATACGCTCATCGCGCGGGACAATGCCGGATGCACGGACACGACAGGTTTTGTAGTGAACAGTTGCTCAATGAATGTGTCCATCGAGACGATACCCGCGATCGGAGGCGATGTGGGCCAGATCATCGTCCACGTCGACGGGGAAACCGGCGATGCCCTCGTCAGCCTGGACGGCGGACCTTTTACGACCGATACGATATTCTCGATGCTTGGGTTCGGCGAATATGTCGTGACCGTCAGGGATTCACTCGGATGTATGTATGCGGAGACCGTGATCGTATTCCAGTCCGTCAGCACGGCCGGTACCGCTGTGTCATCCCGCATCGCGATCACACCCAATCCGGGTCGGGGACTGTTCGACATCACGGCACGGCTGGACGAACCGAGGGTCTTCATCCCGGTGACGGTCTTCACGTCTCTCGGCGAACCTGTCCTGGAGAGCAGCCTGGTGCGCTTCGGCGAAACACATCGCGGACAGCTCGTGCTCCAGCGCATGCCGGCGGGCACCTATTACGTGGCTTTTCCAGCCGGCGGACGATGGCACGTCCATCGTCTCGTCAACCTCCAGTAACCCGGCGCCCGGATGAAATACCCCGATCGCGAGGCTGTTATTCGGAAGATCGACGAGTTGTTCGCGTTCCGGCAGATCACTGCGCTGATCGGCATGGCCGACCCGCCGGCGGATCCGTCCTGGACGGAAAAGCTGAAGCAGCTGCAGTACAGCATTTACCTGCTTGACGCGTTCCTGGAAGGGGAGTGGGACCTCGATCCCGACGAGCGCAAGAAGCGCTGGGCGGACATCCATGCGGCGCTCGCAGACCTTGGCTATGAAGGCCGTCCAGCACGCCGCTTGCTCAAGGAGATCCGCCGGTATGAACGTATCGAGCGCGATTGCCGCAAGGACAAATGGCCGACGCGCATCGGGTTCCGGAAATTCTATACGACCAAGTCCTGTGATGTTCGCCTCATGCGCCGCCTGGTCTACCTCGAGCATCCGTCACTGGCCAATAACTGGCCCGAAGACACGTGGCGGTTCTTTGACCGCGTGGCTGAAGTCCATGACGACGTGGAAGACCTGCGGGAAGACCTGGAGACCTTGAATGCGAACCGCTTCCTGGTCGCCTTGCTTCGCGACGGGATCCCGGCCACGCATGCGCGGTATGCCGCATTTATAACAAAGACACTTCAGCAAGCGACCCGTCATTTTACAGGTCTTGCCCCGGACGATCCGGCCCTGCAAGTGGCGGCATTAACGGCTGACATGGGCCAACAAACCACGGACCTGCTCAAGGAAACGATCGCGCAACTGCCCCCGGACCTGCTCGGCCGGTCATGGCTGCTCGGCCGCATGGCCTGACTATAGCAGCGCGTAAAGGAGAACGATCAGAAGATGTAACTGACGCTGCCCACCAGCCGCGAAGAACGGCCCTGCAGGCGGAGCGGATCGCCGTTGACGGCCATATGATCGCCGTAATTCTGGAAGTCCATCTGGTAGCTGAAGCCGATCCGAAGATGGGTCAGCCGGGCGGCTACGCCACCGTGCCAGCCCATGCGAAGCGCATTTTGGTCCTGGGTGTATCCCGCGATCTGGTCCAGGTCCGTCCGATGGGATACGACAAACTGCGGCAGGAATCCACTGGTCACGTCGATGACGCCCAGGTTCACGCCGAGCGTGAGCGGCAGGTTGACCATGTCCATCGATTCCGTATACGTGGTCGCCTCTTGCGAACGGGGAAAACCGGGGTAGGTGCCGGTCACGTCATACACATACTCGCGGCGCGCATACTGTGCCTCGGCATTGACAAAGAACGGGGCAAAACGGTATTCGGCGCCGGCGCCGATGAAGGGGGATGCCTTGACCTGTGCAAGGTCAAAGGTGAACTCATTGCGAGGCGTCGAGCGGTTGGCGAAGACGTAAGGCGTCTCGGGGGATTGCTGCGGTGAAACGCCGGCGGACACGACCAGCGACCATTGTGCATCGGCGGGCAGATAGGCGAGGAGGGTGGTCAGGACGGAAAAGCAAAGCGTGCGAAACATAGCGGTTGTCGTTTGGTGTTCAACACCGCTATAACGACGCGGAAATGGCGCCCGATATGTGCGCAGCGGGAAATATCCCGTTAATTTATTATTAATGATCGCCTCAGAAGGAGAACCCCAGCGCGGCATGGATACGCTGGTCACGGGCCCCGAAATCGACCGGCATGCCCTGATACGTAATGTGTTCTCCGAATGCGGAAAGCCGGGTCACGTAGCGCAACTCGACATGCAACTTCCAGAAGTCGAATCCAATCCCGCCCTGTAGGCCCCAGGTCAGCCGGTCATAGGATTCTTCGATACCTGCATAGGGAGTCAGCGCCTCATCATTGTTGAGGGCCAGCAGGGCGAGCGGTCCGCCTCCAATGCGGAATACGCCGGTCTTCACAAACAGCAGCACCGGAAACCCGATGCCCCTGTAGGTCTCGCGGATATCGGCCGAGCCGGCCCCTGGCATGAAAAGCGTATCGACCGCATAGTCCACCGTAGACCAGGTATAATAGACTTCCGGCTGGATCACGATCGCGCCGAATTGCATCTGGAAGAACATGCCCCCGTTGAGCCCGGGGCCGATGCGGTCGACGGAAAGCCGGTATTGCGGCGCGCCGTCCGTACCGGTCAGCTCGACTGCCTGCGGTGCGAAGACCGGAAAGGCTGCCCCGAATCGAATTCCTGAGCGGCTCTGTGCCCCGAGGGTGAGGACGACAAATAACGCCGGAACGATGACCGCGGCAATACGCCTTGTCTTCGTGTTCCGACCGTTGCTCGTCATATGCGGCAAAAATAGCCCAAGTCCGCCAACCCTTGGGATCGCCTTACCTTTGTCCATTAATTCAATGAACGGGATGACGCATCCGCCCAAGCTAGACGTAGAATTCATCGGCAGTTTCACGGACGCGTACCAGTGTCCGCTGATCGAAGCGCCGGAGTATGCCTTCATCGGGCGATCGAACGTAGGCAAGTCGTCAATGATCAACTACCTGACGGGACATGCCGAACTCGCCCGCACATCGAAGAAGCCGGGCAAGACACAGACCATCAACCTTTTCCGGGTCAACCAGGAACCGGCCTGGATCCTGGCCGACCTTCCGGGGTACGGCTATGCCCGGGTGAGCAAGAGCCAGCGGTCGGCCTGGAGCGGCATGATCAGCAAGTACGTCCTGTACCGGAAAAATCTCATGAACCTGTTCCTGCTCCTCGACCTCCGGGTGGCGCCACAGGAAGCGGATCTGGCGTTCATGCGGTCACTGGGCGAGCACGAAGTGCCATTTTGCCTCCTGTTCACCAAGTCCGACCAGCTCAAGCCTGCCGAAGCCGAGAAGGCCCTGGCGGACTACCGGTCAACCTTGCTCATGGAATGGGAAAGCCTTCCGCCGCACATCGTCACCAGCAGCCTCAAGCGCAAGGGGCGGGAGGACATCCTCGAGCTGATCAGCGGGATGAATGCTATTTTTACCGAACAACTGCGGCCTTGAAGAATCCGATACGCATATATCCCCAGCTCATCGAGAACATCCGGGCGTGGCCGATCCACAAGGTCTACGAAGACCGCGAGGGCCTCATCGAGACCGTCGAC
>CAYMLN010000179.1:0-5586 GCA_964391045.1 uncultured Saprospiraceae bacterium | reverse complement strand
CGGCTTGCAGACCATCGTGTCGCGACAGATGGACCTGTCAAGGGAACCCGTCGTCATCACCGTCGGCAAGATCACCGGCGGCATCCGGTCGAACATTATCCCCGAAGAGGTCACGCTCATTGGGACGATCCGGACACTGGACACCGACATGCAACGCATCGTCCATGACAAGATCCGCCATACGGTCACGACCATCGCCGAGAGCATGGGCGCCACGGTGGACATCGAGATCGAGAAGGGAAATCCCATCACGTTTAACGACATCGAACTGACGCGAAAAATGTTGCCGACCCTCGAGGAGGCCGTCGGGGGCGAAGAAAATCTCACGGTCGCCCGACCGATCACCGGGGGGGAGGACTTTGCCTTTTATGCACAGCAAGTGCCGGGGCTCTTCTTCTTCCTGGGCGGCATGCGGCCCGGCCTGGACGCGACCGATGCCCCGACCCACCACACGCCGGATTTCCGGGTCGAGGACGAATGCATACCGGTCGGCATGCGCGCATTGGCGTTCCTTGCCCTGGACTATATGGCGATGAACGCCCGATAAACCCGATAGTCCATTTCCCCTACCTTTGCCGGCCATGATCAAGCTTGTCGAATGCCCACGGGACGCGATGCAAGGCTTGCCGGATTTTGTACCGACCGACGTCAAGGCGGCGTACATCAACCGGCTGCTGCGCGTGGGTTTCGACACCATCGATTTCGGTTCGTTCGTCTCCCCGAAGGCCATCCCCCAGATGCGCGATACGGCCGACGTCTTGTCCAGGCTTGACCTGACATCGACATCATCGAAACTGCTCGCCATCGTCGCCAACCTTCGCGGCGCGCAGGATGCGTTGCAATTTCCGGAGATCGCCTATCTCGGTTATCCGTTTTCCGTCTCGGAAACCTTCCAACTGCGCAATACCAACGCGACCATCGAGGAATCGCTCGTGCGCGTCGAGGAGATCCAGCAACTGTGCATCAAGCATGACCGCGCCCTGGTCGTCTACCTGTCGATGGGTTTCGGCAATCCCTACGGCGATCCGTGGAACGTCGAGATCGTCCAGCACTGGGTCGACCGGCTCTGGGGCATGGGCATCCGAATCATGGCCCTGTCCGATACGATCGGCGTGTCGAATCCGGAAAACATCCGGTACCTTTTTGCCAATCTCATCCCGCCGCATCCGGATGTGGATTTCGGCGCACACCTCCATACGCCACCCTCGACCTGGTACGAGAAAGTGCATGCCGCCTATGCGAGCGGATGCCGTCGATTCGATACGGCGATGCAAGGGTTCGGCGGATGCCCGATGGCCAAGGACGAACTCACGGGCAACATGGCCACGGAGAATGTCGTGCACTACTTCCAGCAAGCAGGAATAGACCTTCAGCTCGACATGGAGGCCTTCCGATCCGCCATGGAGTTAGTGCCGGGTGTGTTCAAGACCCACTGACCGGTTCGTCCGGATCGTCAGTCGGCGGATTCAGGGCCAGGTAGGTCATGACGAGACCGCCGCCGATCAGGAGTACCCGGACGATCACGCCGCGCGGGGTGCCGGGCTTGTCGATCCAGGCCAGGAAACTGAGGTTCGCCCCGACCAGCACGAGGACAAGGGAGAGCATGCCGGCCACGAAACAGAGGAAGCCGAGGACCAGGAAGACGTTTCGAAGCGAGAACATGTTGCAATGTTACTGAAAGTCCGGCCAACGCCGCTCCAGGACGGAGATGCGGAGCGGAGGCTCACCGGTCCCGGAACTGCCGGCTGATGACCTCGCCCATCGGGCGACGCTCGATCCGGCTGTCGATCCAGGCAATGATGTCGAGGTGGTGGAACGTACGGCCCTCGTTCGGGTTTTTCTGCAAGCGAAGGACGTCCTTGCGCAGCGCAAGCAGGTTGGCCTGCAGCTCGGCGGGCTTGACGTAGAGGTTGCTCCGAAAGAATTGGAAGAGCGTCTTTTGCACCTCGTTGAGGTCGCGCATCTTGCTGAAAAACCGTCCCACGCTGTCCACGAGGCTTTCCAGCAGGTTGACGTGGCCGAGCTCGAAATGGGCCATGAGATGCATCAGCCGCGCGTAGCACTGGATGTCGGTGCGCAGGTGCCCGGCCGCCTGGAGGTTGATGATCAGGTTGAGATACTCGATGCTCTGGCCCGGCTTGCCCGCACCGAGGTAAAGCCATGCGGTCTTGTAGTTGAAGACCATGATCCGGTGGATGTCGATGAAGCGGCCGTACTTCTTCACCATCCGGTTGATCTCCGGCACAAGCGCGAGGCCTTCCTCGAACGATCCCTCGAGGAAGTGACGGTTGATCCGCGCCGTATAGAGGTACAGGAAGCTGACGATATCGCCCGTCGTGTCGAAGTACTGCGCGTGCGACGTGATGAAGGTCTCGAACTTCACCAATGTCTCCAGGTACCGCGGGTAGTCGCGCAAGCTATAGAGCGACGTCAGCTCATAGGACAGGCCGCGCATGAACAGGACCGGATCCTCGCGCATGAGGACAGGATTCTCCTCAAACCGCGCCACCCACAATGCCGCGTGGTGATGGCAACGCTCGAAGTCGAGCAGGATGTAGTAATACCACATGTAGCTCTGCTGGAGATAAATGTCCTCGATGGCTGAGAGGCCCGTGGTGCGCACCTTGCGCAACTCCGACTCGAAGTACTCCCTGACCGTGAAATGGTCCTTGGCATCGCGGACGTGGCCGGTCTCGATATACCACCCGTGGATCTTGATCTTGAGATTCGACAACAACACCAGGTTGGACACGCGCTGTTCCTGGTTCTCCGACTCGATCAGCAGCGACTGCACCTTGCCCGCCTTCTTCCGGCTCCGCGTGATGTGCCGCTCCTCGATGAATTTCTGGAACTCGATGATCTCGAGGCGAAGCAGGTCGTGCCCGCTGTCCGGCAGCATCTCCTTTACGCGGTCGAGCAACTTGAAGCTCTGGAGATAGAGGCCCTTGCTATAGAGGATATGGGCGAAATCGATCTGCTCGCGCACCTTGATCGACTCGATATTCTCGAAGATCAGTCGCAGGCTCTTGAGGATCTGCGTATACAGATGCCGCTTGACGTTGACGAAGCGTTCCTTGGACAGGTCCTCCATCCGGGCCAGGACCTGGTCCTCGTCATACTCCTCCATCTTGTCCAGGATGTCGAACAGCCTGACATACAGCGTATCCTCGTTGGACTGGAGGCGCTGGACATACAGCCGGAAATTCCGTTTCTCGGCCTTCGTCAGGGACTTGACGATCGTAAATAACTGCTCTGACTGGGCGATGGGCATGACAAATATAGAATTACTATTTACCTAATTATCAATTACTTAAACAAATATACAACCCTTTAGCCATAACGTAAACCGGATTATTTCGTTTGGCGGCCGGGCGGCTGCCGATTTAGCTTCGCCCCCATATTCGTTAAAACCGTAATTCCTCCCTTCCAAAACAGTATCCGTATGGCAAAATTGAAATTCGAGTACATCTGGCTCGACGGCACCAAGCCGGAATCGCAGCTCCGCAGCAAGACGAAGGTCATCGAGATGCCCTCCTTCGACGGCGACGTGAGCATCCTGCCCGAATGGTCGTTCGACGGCTCGAGCACCAACCAGGCGACCGGCCACAAGTCGGACTGCCTCCTGAAGCCGGTGGCCGGGTATCCGGATCCCGCGCGGAAGAACGGCTGGCTGATCGTCTGCGAGGTCCTCAGCCCCGACGGTGCACCCCATCCGACCAACATGCGGCACCACATCCCGGACAATACGGATGACTTCTGGTTTGGCTTCGAGCAGGAATACGTCCTCGAATACAAAGGCAAGCCGCTCGGTTTTCCGGAAAACGGCTACCCGCGCCCCCAAGGCCCATACTACTGCGCCGTCGGGCACGAGAACGTCGCCGGCCGCGACTTCGTCGAAGAGCATCTCGACGCCTGCCTGGAAGCCGGCCTCTCGGTGACCGGCATCAATGCGGAAGTGTTGCTCGGCCAGTGGGAATTCCAGGTTTTCGGCAAAGGCGCGAAGAAAGCCGCGGACGAACTGATCATCTGCCGCTACCTGCTGTATCGCCTGTCTGAGAAATTCGGCCTCCATGTCGTCCTGAACCCGAAGCCGGTCCTCGGCGACTGGAACGGGTCCGGCATGCACGTCAACTTCTCCAACGGCGAGATGCGCGAAGTCGGCGGCAAGGAGCTCTTCGACGGCATCTGCGAGAGCTTCCGCAAGGTCCACAACGAACACATCGCCGTCTACGGCTCGGATAACCATCTCCGCCTGACGGGCAAGCATGAAACGCAGTCCATTCACACCTTCAGCTACGGGGTGAGCGACCGGGGCGCCTCGATCCGCATCCCGGTACACACGGCCAACAACGGCTGGAAAGGCTACCTCGAGGACCGTCGCCCGGCATCGAACGCCGATCCCTACCAGATCGTAGCCCGCATCATCAAGACGATCCGCCACGCGGAGGTGCCGACGATGGCCTGATCGCCAACGGAGTTATTACTCATACCATCATTTTTTGCCGGGGCTGAGCTCTTTTGAGCTTGGCCTTTTTTTATCCGAAAGCCGAACGATTCACGCATGCGTGCGCCCCTACTTTCGGGCACATGCACTTCACCAGGAGGCATGCTGTTTCCGCGTGGCGATTGTTCGCCATGGCGGTATGCGGCATCACGGCCGCGACCGGCTGCGCACAACCGGCCGAAACCATCGTGCAGCCCTGGCTCGAGTGGCTGGCCGGCCAATATGGCGAAGAGACGTTCGCACTGGAAGACCTGGCCGGCCAGCTGGACCGCTGGACCGCGGAACCCGTGGACCTTAACGGACCTGAGTCAGCCGAACTGCTCGCCTGGCAGCTCCTGACGCCCGCGCTGCACCAGGCGCTGATCGACCATATCGCCCGGCACGGCCCGCTCCTGTCCGTCCTCGAACTCCAGTCCGTTCCCGGCTTCACGCCCGACCTGATCCGGCTGTTGCAGCCGCTCGTCGCGGCAGGGCCGCCGGAAGCGTTGGCAACAACGCTGCCGCTGTTCCAGCGATTCGTCCGCGGGGAAAATGAACTCTACCTGCGCGGCGGACGCACGCTACAGCCTTCAGCCGGATTCGTGGGCGAAGCGCCGGCTTATGCCGGGAGTCCCGACCGGCTCTACCTCCGATACAGGCATCGCCACGGGAATACGCTCAGCTACGGCTTCACGATGGAGAAAGATGCCGGCGAATCATTGGTCTCAACGGGAACCTGGCCACAGCCCGATTACTGGTCATACCATCTCTTCATCAAGCCCGGCAAGCCTTGGTGTCACACGCTTCTACTGGGTGATTTCACGGTGAGCATGGGCCAGGGCCTGGTGATGCATAATGGCTTCGGTGGAGGCAAAGGTGGGACCGCAACTTCAGTCAAGCGGTCAGGGCAGGCCCTGCGTCCCTACAGTTCGGTCGACGAGAACACCTTCATGCGCGGGTTCGCCATGACCGCAAGGCCGTGGGATCGTATCAAACTCACCGTTTTCGCGAGCACGCAGCGACAGGATGCGAACGGGATACCGGATCCGACAGCTGTCCCGGGTGCTCGACGCGCGTTTCGGTTTCGGTGGAGCTCCCAGGGG
>CAYMLN010000178.1:0-5636 GCA_964391045.1 uncultured Saprospiraceae bacterium | reverse complement strand
AGATCGCATCCGCCTCTTGCAGGGTGCTGACCTTCTCCGGCGTGATGTCGCCGAGGATGCGGATGGCGAGGCCGGGTCCGGGGAACGGATGCCGGCCGAGAATCTCCTGCGGGACGCCCAGCGCATCGCCCACCTTGCGCACCTCGTCCTTGAACAGCATACGCAACGGCTCGACGATCTTCAATTTCAAAATATCAGGCAGGCCGCCCACGTTGTGATGCGACTTGATCGTCGCGGACGGGCCATGGACGGAGATGGATTCGATGACGTCGGGATAGATGGTGCCCTGGCCCAACCACTTCACTTGCGGATAGGCTTTCGCCTCTTCCTCGAACACTTCGATGAAAAGGCGTCCGATGATCTTGCGCTTTTGTTCCGGGTCCGACACGCCGCGCAGGGCCGCGTAGAAGCGTTCCTTCGCATCGATGCCGTGCACATGAAGGCCCATGCGCGCATAGGCTGCCAGGACTTGCTCGAATTCGTCCTTTCGCAACAAGCCGTTGTCGACGAAGAAACAATGCAACCTGTCGCCGATGGCCCGGTGGATGAGGAGCGCGCCAACGGTGCTGTCGACGCCTCCGGAAAGGGCCATGAGCACTTCCTCTCCTTTCGTTTGTTGGCGGATCACCTCCACGGTCTCATCGATGAAGACCTCCGGCGTCCAGCGCTCCGTGAAGCCCGCGATGCGCCGGAGGAAGTTGCCGATCATGCGGTGCCCGTCGAGCGAATGCGTGACTTCGGGATGGAACTGGACACCGATGACCGGCTTCCCGAACGTATCGGGACTGCTGGCATAGACGGCGACCGGGATGCTGTCCGTCTCGGCGAGAAGTTCAAATCCTTCGGGGATCTGCAGGATGGAATCCCCGTGCGACATCCACACCTGGGATCCCTGCGGGATGCCCGTGAAGAATGGATGTTCCGGATGTACGACATGCAACCGCGCCTTCCCGTATTCCCGCTTGTCCGAGCGGGCCACGGCACCGCCGCATGCATCGGCGATGTACTGGGCGCCATAACAGATCCCGAGCACGGGCACCTTGCCCAGCCAGTGCGACAACTCAGGGCGCAGTGCATTGGCATCGCGCACGGAGAACGGGCTTCCGGAGAGAATGAGGGCCTTGACATCGGCCGGGATGACCTCCGGCAAGGCATTGTAGGGCAGGATCTCGCTATAGATCTCCAGCTCGCGGACGCGGCGGGCGATCAACTGCGTGTATTGCGCGCCGAAATCAAGGATGATGACTTTTTCCTGCATCAGGGTTGCGGTATCGTTGGTTCGTCAAGTCTGTATACACTCCGGGTCGAGGGCCATTGGCCGTCGTGTCATTCGTCGATCAGGCCTCGGCCTTCCTTGAGGATCTTCCCCTCCTCCGTCAGCGATTTCATCAGGTTGTCGAGGATCCCGTTGACAAAGTCCTTGCTCTTTGGGGTGCTGTACTCCTTGGCGATATCGACATACTCGTCGAGCGTGACCTTGGTCGGGATGGTCGGGAAGTAGAGGAACTCGGCGAGCGCCATCTTGATGATGACCACGTCCAGCACGGCCAGGCGCTCCATGTCCCAGTTCTTGAGCGTGGGCGCGATGAGGTCCCCGAGGGTCGATGCCTGCTCGAGCGTCGACTCCAGCAGCCGGATACCAAAGCCCGAGACGGTATCGGCGTCGGGCAGGTAGGCCTCGTAGAAGGGATCCTCGGGATCGACCGGCAGTTGCTTGATGATCTTCTTCAGCGCCCCGATGACGAGCGTCTTGTCTTCCTGCCAGAACGGATACTTGTCATCGGTGATCTCCTCGAAAATCTCGTTCTTCCGCAGCTCGCGGTAGATATCGAGCAGATACTCGCGATGGCCGGCCGCGTCGATCTCGCCAAAGACGTATGCCTTGTACTCGGGCGTCTTGGCGAACATATTGTACATCTTGAGCAACAGGTCCTGGTCGATGGCCTGCGGAAAACCCTTGGAGACGAAATACTTGTTGAGTGCGCGATGCGCGGTCAGGCTGCGGACGAGTTCGTTCTCGTAGAGCTTGGCGTTCCAGTTGCGGTCATCGTCGTCTGGGCGAAGCTTGGCGTGCCGCGTGTCGCGGTCGGCGACGGCCTGGTGCGTGATCTCGAGCAACAGGTAGAGGTTGAACAGGAGGCTTTCGAATGCCATATCGACAGCCTGGTGATACTGCCGGACGATCTCCTTGTGGCCGACCTCCGGATCGCGGTCCAGGGCGTAGAGCAACTGCATCACCTTCACCCGAATACTTCTCCTGCTGACCATAATTAGGCTAAAACCTCAGATTGATTCAACGAACATTCGCGCAAAAATACGGCTTATTTGCAAGCCACCGCCCACAAATGGCGAAATTTCAAATATGTGCGTCCTGCGTCCTACTGCTCCAGGGGCCAGGCTTCCGGCAAATGGCGGATGTGCCATTTATGCAGCACCTTGCCGCCCTTGAGATGCAGGACGCCCGGATTGGAGCGCTGGATGGTCTTCAGGAGGATGTCGTCCGCTTCATACCAGGTATAGGTCCCGCCGGTCGCTTCGCGGAACGAGGCCAGCTTTTCCTTGCCGGCGCCGCCGGCGATCGCGTAGACCTTGGCGCCCTGCGCGGTCACATCGTCCATCAGCTTGTTTACCCTCTCCGCATACTGTCGGACATAGCCCGCGTCCCAGGCATACACTTCGCGGGTCTCCTGGCGCGTACCGATCGTCCCGGGCCGCAGCGTCACGGTGATCGAGTCCGGTGAAACGACGAGCGTATCACTCACCCACGCCGTATCGGGCACCGCCACGGATTCCGTGCGGGCCTCGCCCTTCAGCTTGTAGGCGATGACGAGGAAGACGTGCCCGGAATCGGACAGGATATCCTCGGCGACGTCGAACCCGTCGCTGTCGATGACCGAGAACTCGCTGACCTTGGTCGGCTCCACTGCCGGCTTGCTCTTGACCTGCTCGACAACCGTCCATTGGTCCTTCGGATGGGCGGCCAGGTTGGCCATGTACTCGGCGTGCGGCAACTCCTTCACCTCGCCGGTCGACTTGTTCTGCAGCTTCCATGCCGTGATCTGCACGGAGGCCATGGCCTCCTCCTCTTGCTGCTTCTTAGTATACAGGTCCGTGCCGACGGCGAATGGACGGAAATCAACGATGGGCTCGTCCCAGATGGTGTTGCGCAGGCAGAAGAGCAACAACAGGCCGAGCGACGAGCCGACTATGATCTTGCGAATCCGCGGCGTCAGGAGCTCATGCATCTGCTTGTGCCGGAACACGAAGAGGAACGCCGGGACGAGGAGCACGAGGTCCTTGTAAAAGGAGATCCGGGGCACCAGCTTGATGAAGTCGCCAAAGCAACCGCAATCGGTCACGCGCATATTGGTCTCCGTGTAGGGCCCCCACGCGCTGAACTGGAAGAAGTTGACCCCGCTGGGCACATAGCCCGTGAGGAACGTAAAGCCGGTCAGCACGGTGAAGAAAAGCACGAGCAACAGGAAGAGCCATCCCGTGAGCCGGGTCCTGTGACCCAGGATGAGCATGATGCCGAGGACGATCTCGAAGATGATCATCACGACGGAAAAGAGCACGGAGATACTGCTCAACGCAGGAAACAACGGCGCCAGGAAACTGAGCGACGTCTCGGCGAGCGTGTATTCGAACTCCGTGAAGTACTGCTCCATCTTGAAGGCCGTGCCCATCGGGTCGACCGCCTTGACGAGGCCGGAGATGATAAACAGCACGCCCGTGAAATGCTGGAGGAAGGTCATCACCCAGGAGCGGTGGCCCTTCTTGAGATACCCGGTGATCAGCGTCAGGATGACGGCGACGACGGCGATGTAGAGGATGAGGGTCTGAAGCGTCATGCGTGTTCGTTTTCGTCAATGCGGATGAGCGCGAAAATGGCGTAATTGATGATGTCCCGGTAGTTGGCGTCGACGCCTTCCGAGGCACGGACCATGCCCTGGTTGTCCTCGATCTGCTTGATCCGGTGCAGCTTCATGAGGATGAGGTCGGTGTAGCTTCCGGGGCGCATCTCCCGCCAGATCTCCCCGTAGTCGTGGTTCTTGTTCTCAAAAAGCGTCCGTGTGACCCGCACTTCGCGATCGTAGTGAAGCCGGAGCTCCTCCTCCCCGATCTCCATGCGGTCGTCCCCGGCCAGTCCCTGTTGGATCAGGGCCATCAGGCAGTAATTGACAATGCCGACGAATTCGTCTTCGATGCGGTCCTCGATGCGCCGTACACCGTTGTCCTCGATGTTCCGGATCCGGGATGCCTTGATGTAGATCTGGTCAGTCAGGGAAGGCAACCGCAGGATGCGCCATGATGTACCGTAATCCGCATGCTTCCTGAAGAACAGGTGGCGGCACCGGTCGATGACGGCATCGTATTGGGTCAGGCTGTGTTCCAAGATCTGCAGATGGCTTGGTCGCGCTGCGAGGAACCGGACATCCCGGTCCGGAGGTCCCCGGCACGACGGCGCAAAGATGAGGAAAAATTATATTTGACCTGTTAACGGACGCCCAACACTGACCGATCATGGCTTTCATCGCATGCGTGCTTGTCTCGGCCTCGATCGGAGTGCTCTTCAAACTCTTTCCCCGATGGCGCGTCAACACCTTCAATGCCATCGTGGTCAACTACACCCTTTGCCTGGCCCTGGGCGTGGCGCTCGACCCCACGGTCCGATGGCCCTTCGAAGCCGGCGTCCGGCAGGCGCCCTGGTTCACGCTTGACCTGCTGCTCGGGGTGCTGTTCATCACCGGGTTCAACCTCACCGCGCTGGCGGTCCGGCAGGCGGGCATGACGATCACCACGCTCATGCAGAAGATGTCGATCCTGCTTACCGTCGCCTTCACGATCCTGCTCTTCGGCGAACCGGCCGGCATGGCCAAGATCACCGGACTTGCCATGGCGCTGGTCGCCATCTTCCTCGTCAACCGGCCGCGGCCAGATACATTGGCGACCATGCAGCGGCGCCAGCTGATCGAGCTCCTCCTCGTCTGGCTCATTGCGGCCGGCGTGGAGATGGTGCTGTACGTCGCCGACAGGACGGGCATCGTGGGCGAACGCCACATGGCGTTTACCACGCACGGATTCGGCATAGCGGGGATCATCGGTTGGACCATTATCCTGTTCCGCCTCGCCGGCGGGCAACCTTTGCCTTCCCGCCGGGATGTCCTCGGCGGCCTGCTGCTCGGCGCGCCTAACTTTTTCTCGATCTACCTGCTGCTCCACATGCTCAATGAAGGCTGGGCGGGCAGCATCATGTATCCGCTCGTCAACGTGACCGTCCTGGTCCTGACCTCGATGATCGCGCTGCTGGCCTTTCGTGAACGGCTATCCCGCATCAACTGGGCTGGCATCGGATTGGCGATCATTGCCATCGGCCTCATCGCAAGGTCCGAAAACATGGCGGGATGACGGACGCGTTCGACACCCTGGCCGGCCCCGCAGAAGGGTACTTCATGGACCGCGGAAGCAAATTCATCGCCTACGCCTACCCGGTGGCCGACGAGGCCGAATGCCACGCGCACGTGGCCCGGCTCCGCAAGGCCCATCCGAAGGCGCGTCATTTCTGCACCGCCTGGCGATTGTTGCCCGATGCCTCCCTGGAGCGATCGAACGATGACGGCGAACCCTCCGGCAGC
>CAYMLN010000177.1:0-5665 GCA_964391045.1 uncultured Saprospiraceae bacterium | reverse complement strand
CCGGCACGAGACCCGGACCGATTTCTTGTTCCGGGGCGGAGATCTTCTCAAAGCCACCCCATTCCTGGTCGTTGTACTTCCAGCCGGTGGTCGCCGAGCGTTCGGACTTTTTGCAAGCGCCGAAGGAAAGCAGGAGCGCAGCGCCGAGGCTGAGCAAGAGGAATTTCTTCATTTCTGTCAACACGCGTTAATGAAAAGAGGGTCAAATATACACTTTCTGGAACGTTACCCTAAGGTTACGTATTGTTTTACTCAAGACCGTCCGAACCACAAAAAGTATGCCCCGATTCCCCCTTTAGCGGAATATTTGGAGGCAGTCGTTGTACCGCGATTCGGTATCCCCGTCGTCGAAATGGTACACCAGTCCGAGCTCATGGCTGCCCCCGTTGGCCGGAAAGCCCGAGAGGGTGAAGTCAAAGCTATACCCGATACGCAAGTTCTTGGTCCTCAGGCCAATGGTCCCAATGGCAGCGTCCGCGTTGGCCCCCGAATGCCGGTAATGCACCCCCGCGCTGACCCAGCCCGCCTCAACGGTGAATCCCGCATTGAGCTGGCTCAGGTCGCCCTGTCGGGCATAGAGGAGGGAGGGCGAGACGGTGACCTGCTCCCAGCTCCGGCTGAAGGCTTGACGGAGGATGCGCCAGGTGCCGCCGGCATGCACGGTCCAGTGCATCGGCAGGCGGGGGGAGAGGGCGCTGTTGACGGACAGGAAGTCCGGGTCCGGCCGATTGAGATGCCGGACGGAAATGCCGGCGTAAAGGGATTTTCCATAGACGACCCCGCCGATCCCGATGTCCGGGTAGATCACCTGGTTCTTGTCCGGCGCGATCTCCTCGGTGGGGAAGGGGGTGCCCCCCGGGCTGGTCCCGCCGAGGACGTCATCCAGCTGGTCGCCGAAGGTCAGCCGGTCCCAGCGCAACGAGGACTGGACGATGCCGAGCTCGACGCCGGTCTTCAGGAAGGAGGATCGGCCCAGGCGCAGCCGGTAAGAGAAGATCCCGGCCCCCTTGACGGTCTTCAGGATCCCGTCGCCCGCATCGTCGGAGAGCAGCCAAAAGCCCGCCCCGATCTCTTCATCCGGAAAAAAAACGTCGGCCGACACGGTATACGTCCGGTAGGCGTTGTTGAAGCCGGGAAACTGGTTCCGGTAACTCGCCGCCACGCGCAGGTCCTCCGAGAGTCCGGCCAGGCCGGGATTCAGCTGGAGCGGAGTCAGGTAGAATTGCGAGAAAATCGGGTCCTGGGCCCGGGCCCGGCCTCCGGCCAAAAGGCACGTAAGAAGGCACAGCCCGATGAGCAGGCGCCATTCCCGACCGGTTGGGATGAGGTTGAAACAGGGACGAGTCATGAACCAATGGCAATAATAATCCTTTTGATGAGAGCCCCGCCGGTGTTTCCGGCCCGGTGACGCCAACGGACGCTGAAAGACGGAAATTGTCGGAAAGCGACCACATGGCGCCGGGTGTCGGCAATACCGGCCGCGGGTTAACGTTTTATTACCGATTTTTAGCCGATCTCAAGACCGGATTTCCCTATGCCCAGGATCATCGCCCCATTTGCCTTGCTCTGCTTTGGCTTGATCGTACAGGCCAATGCCCAGATGATTCGTTCGACTGCGATCACCTACCCGATTTCCTTCAGCTATCCCGCACCGGACGAGGTGTTCTTCAAAGGAGCCATCGCCCGGGACGGGGATAGCCTCCGACCATACTTTGTTTTCAAAGTGCCCGCCCCGAATGAGACCACCAGGTTTGCGTATATATTCGTTAAGCCCGAGCTCGAGGAGGAAGTTCCTGTGGACAACCCGGAGGCATACGGCCCCATCTCGGAAACCTATCCCGCCGGTGGCGTCATCGAACAGGACAGAGGCCAGTATGTCTTGCGCGCATGGCTCAGTCCGGTGCGGCGGACATCCGACAACAAGATTCTCCGACTGGTCAAGGGAGATGCCGTGGCGGTCCTGGCGCCATCGGATGCTGGCGCTGCCCAACGCTCCGGCCCGGACTTCAAGACGGTATCGGCGCTTGCCAATGGCCGCATCCACAAGGTGTCCGTCGACAAGCCGGGTATTTATAAACTCGACTTTAACTTTTTCAAGGATAGGCTGAAAGTCGAACCTTCGACCCTCGATGTCACCCGCATCGGCGTGTATGGCAATGGCGGCGGCCGGATCCCCCAGGCTAACAATGCTTTGCGCATCGATGATATCGAGCCCTGCGCCATCCAGGCCGTGGGCTTCGAGGACGGGCAGTTCAACAGCGGCGATTATTTGCTCTGGTATGCCGAAGGTCCTGACGCGTGGACGTTCGATCCCGCCTCGCGGACGTACCAGATGGAGAAGAACATCTACGACACGAAGAATCATTACTACATCCTGCTTGACGGACCCGGCTCTCCGCGCTTGTCCGAGCGGACGGCAGGCACATCCGGCGATTATGTGTCATCCGCCTCGCTCGACGCGCAGCGCATCGAGGACGAGAAGGTCAACCTGCTCGGGCGTTACCGTCCGCCGGGCTCGGGCCAGGAGTGGTACGGCGACGAGATGGCCGTCGTCAACCAACTGGATTATACGAGTCGCTTCGACTTCGCCGACATGATCACGTCCGATTCCCTGCACTACAAGTTGCGCTTTGCGATCCGCGCGGCGACATCGCCCCGGATCTTCCTGCGCATCAACCAGAGTGAATTCAGCCGCACTGTCGGCGGCGTAAACCTCGACAACTACGAATCGTCGTTTGCCAATGACGGCGTTCTCCAGGGCGGCATGGTCACCGGCACACCGGTCACCCAATTGCTCGTGCGTTATCCCGCCGCCTCGGGCCTCAATTCCCGCGCGTGGGTGGATTACCTGCAGTTGAATTTCTGGCGGAAGAACACCTACCGCAGCGGCAAGCCGATCATGGTCCGCGATCCCCGTTCGGCATTCCTCGGAACCCCGACCTTCGAGGTCACAGGCCTGCCCGCGAGTGGGGAAGTGTGGGACATCACCAACCCACAGATGCCCGTACGCCAGGCGTACCTGTCCGGTGCAAATGTGATCACGTTTACCGGCCCCGCCCCCGATCCGGAAATACCTTCGGCCTTCTACTGTTTCGATCCGTCGCGCGATGTCGCCGTCCCGGCGTATGTCGGGTCGGTGGCCAACCAGAACCTGCACGGCCTCAACGCGGCCGATCTCATCATCGTCTATCACGATGAATACCGCGACGCGGCGGAAACGCTCGCCGCGCACCGGCGCACCCACACCGGCTACACCGTCATTGCGGTGCCCACGAGCCAGGTCTTCGAAGAATTCGGCGGCGGCTCGAAGGACCCATCGGCCCTTCGTGATTTTGCCCGCATGATCTACCTCCGCGATCCGGGATTCCATTACCTGCTCCTCATCGGGGATGCCACGTATGATTACCTCCAGCGCGATCCGGAGTTGCCGTATCACAATTACGTGCCCGCCTTCGAGACGGAGGAATCGCTCGATCCGATCCGGTCGTTTCCCGCCGATGATTTCTATGCGCTGCTCGACGACCAGGAGGGCAGCAACCTGATCGGCGCCATCGACATTGCCGTCGGTCGCTTTCCGGTCAGTTCCGCCGAGGAGGCGAACCTGATCGTGCAGAAGATCCTGCATTACGAGACATCGCCCGCGGTGTTGGGCGACTGGCGTAATCGCGTGGTCATGGTCGCGGACGACCAGGACGGCAACATCCATCTCGGCCAGGCCGACGGCCTGTCGAACATGACGGCACAGCGGGATCCCGTGCTCAACCAGGAGAAACTTTATCTCGACGCTTTCCCGCAGCAGTCGACCCCGGGCGGCGACCGCTATCCGGCCGTCAATGCCGCGCTCGACCAGCATGTGCAGAATGGCGCACTGACCGTTACCTACATGGGGCACGGCGGACCTAATGGGTGGACACAAGAGCGCGTGCTGGGGATCAACCAGGCGCAGGGCTATAGCAACCTCAACAACCTGCCGCTCTTCATCACGGCGACCTGTTCCTTTGCCGGCTATGACGAGCCGGGCTTTGTCTCCGCGGGCGAGCACCTGCTCGTCAATCCGAGAGGCGGTGCGATCGGCCTCATGACCACGGTGCGCGCCGTATTCTCCGGATCGAATGCGCGCCTCACCGAAGCCGTGCTGAAGCGGATCTACGAGCCGGACGCGCCGGGCATCTATCCGCCGATCGGCGAGGTGCTGCGCCGCGCGAAGAATGACAATGCGCTCGACACGCTGGACAACAACGCCCGGAAATTTACGCTGCTCGGCGATCCGTCCATGTTGCTCGCGATCCCCCGGTACACCGTGTCCGTCACCCAGGTCGGCAGCGTGCCGGTGGGCTCCGGCGCGCAGGACACGCTGAGCGCGCTCGAGAAGACGACCGTGCGCGGCGTGATCCTCGACCACGGGGGCGCGGTGATGACCGGCTTCAACGGTCGCGTGTACCTGACGCTCTTCGACAAGGTGCAGAAGCGCAAGACGCTCGGTAATGATGCCGACAGTCCCGTGCGCGAATTCCTGGCCCAGAACAAGCAACTGTTCCGCGGCACGGCTACGGTCACGAATGGCGAATGGGCCATCGAGTTCGTCCTGCCCAAGGACATTGATTTCAACTTCGGCGCGGGCCGGATCAGCCTGTATGCGGAGGATGGGACGACCGATGCGGCCGGCTACTTCACCGGCTTTATCATCGGCGGCGTATCGTCCGAAGGGTTGGCCGATGACAATCCGCCGCTCGTCCGCCTGTTCATGAACGACAGCCTTTTCGTTTCAGGCGGGATCACGGATCCCAATCCGGACATCTACATCCTCCTGAGCGACGACAACGGCATTAATGTTTCCGGCACGAGTATCGGGCACGACATCGAGGCGATCCTGGACGGGGATGAACGGAACTCCATCATCCTCAATGATTATTACCAGGCTGCCCAGGATGATTACCGGAGCGGTTCCGTACGTTATCCGCTCAAGAACCTGGCTCCCGGCCTGCATACACTCCATGTTACCGCCTGGGACCTGGCCAATAATCCGGGGCAGGCGTACGTTGAGTTCGTGGTCCGTGACGACGCGGGAGCGGTGATCACCAATCTCGGATGCGACCCCAACCCGTTTGACGGCGAGACGCGGTTTCATTTCGAGCACAACCGGCCGGGAAGTATCATCGATGCGTACCTCCGGATCTTTGACCTCCGGGGCGCCCTGGTGCGTGAGCTCCAGGTCGAGGACCTGCTCGCATCGGGTTACCGTGTCGAGCAACTGACCTGGGACGGGGACAACCAGACCGGGGCACAGGTCGCCGCGGGCATGTATATCTACCGGCTCGAGGTGACCTTCGACAACGGCGGCACGACGGAACGGGTAGCGGTTGAGGCCGGGAAAGTCATCCGGCTCTGATCTCATCAAATCCATATCTTTGCACGATTATTTTTTAATAACCTGCTGATTTTCATGAAGTACCTCTCACTCCTGGCTGTGGCCCTCCTCTTTACGCAACCCCTCACCGGCCAATTGTGCAACACACAAGTCGAGGATTGTCCGAATGCGATCATCACTGCGGTGCCCTTCCTCCGGATCGTCCCGGATGCCCGTTCCGGCGCTCTCGGGGACGGCGGCATTGCCATCTCCGCCGATCCAAACGCGATGCACTTCAATGCCTCCAAACTGGCCTTC
>CAYMLN010000176.1:0-5710 GCA_964391045.1 uncultured Saprospiraceae bacterium | reverse complement strand
TCGCGGGCCCGCGACCGGATCGGATCGTCGAGGGCGAGCTCCTCGACCTCGCGGCCGAAGGCGCGATGTCGGCCGAGTTCTTTGACGAGACCACCTTCGACAGCCCGCTCGGCGTCGGTACGCGGCTGGAGATCAACGGGCGGGAGGCCTTCATCCGCGTGCAGACGCGCAATGTGCGGGGGTTCGGGGGATCCTTTTTCTACACGTCGCTCAGCAAGGCGCGCTACTACGGCAACTTCCCCGATGGAAAGGTGAGCGCGGTCGCCGTGCGCGTCAGGCCCGGTCATGCCATCGACCAGGTCGTGGCCGACATCAACAAGACCATTTACGGCGTTCGCGCCTGGGACGCGCAGGCCTTCAAGTCGGAGACGATCCGCTTCATCACGATTTCGTCCAACATCGGCACCAGCATCGGCTCGCTGGTGGTCTTCGCCATCATCAGCGGCTTCTTCATCATTGGCCTCACGCTGTACTCGGCCGCGCTCGACCGGATCAAGGACTACGGCACGCTCAAGGCGATTGGTGCGACCAACGGCTACGTACGCCGATTGATCCTGACCCAGGCCTTCCTCTTTGCCCTCGCCGGATTCATCGTCGCCTTCCTCTTGCTGGAGGGATTCCGGCGGGGCGTGGCTGGCGCCGGCCTGATCCTCGCGTTTTCACCGGCTGAGATCGCCGGCCTCTTCCTCATCACGCTCTTCATCTCCGTGGGCGGATCGCTCTTCGCCATCCGAAAGATCAACAGCGTCGAACCTGCCGCCGTCTTCCGCGGCTAATCCCTTACCACCATGAGACCTTTGCCTTTCCTGATCCTCTTCCTCACGACCCTGTCGACCAATGCCCAGCCCCGGATCCTCACCCTGCGGGAATGCATCGACGCCGCACTCGCCAACCGGCCGAATATCCAGGCGCTGCGGACGGACCTGATGATCGCCGACCTGCAACAATCGGAGGCCAAAGGAAAATACATCCCGCAGATCGCCCTGGCCTACGAATACAACTACAATCCCATTATCGCCACGCAGGTGATTCCCACAGGGCAGTTTCTCCCCGTGCCTACGGATGAATTCCGGCCCATCAAGTTTGGGACGCCCTGGCAGCAGAACGCCGGGCTAACGGTCTACCAGCCGATCCTGGATTACGTGTTGCGGAGCCGCATGGCCGAGAGCAAACTCGAGTCAAGTCTGAGGCAAGCGGACCTCGATGCCACCGCCGAGGACCTGACACGCGAGATTATCCAGTCCTTCGGCAACATGCTTGTGCACACACGCTCCATGGCGGATGCGGCAGCGGACACCGCGCGAACACTCGCCACCCTGCGGGATATCGAGAGCCGCTTCGCCGAAGGCCGCCTGCTGAAGACCGAGGTCAACCGCGCCCGGCTCAATTACAACACCAGCCGCGCTGCGCACCAGGCAAGCGACGCCGCCCTCATCCGCGAGAAAATCTACCTGGGCTTCCTGACCGGGATTCCCTTGTCCGACATCCTGGATGCGACACCCGACTACGCTCCACTCGAGGACGATGCCCTGGCCGCAAGCGCGGACATCCTCACGCCGGATTCATCGGCCGCATTCGGGACATACGCGCTACGCCAACAACTGCTCGACCAACAGGTCCGGACCTTGAAGCGGCAATACACGCCTGCCCTCGGCGTCCAGGGCGCGATCGGGGCCAATCAATTCACCGAAACCTTCAATCCTTTCGAGAACGGCTCGTGGTATGCCAACAGCTACGTGGGGCTTTCCCTCCAACTGCCCATCCTCGGCGGAGAAAACACCTCAGCCCGCACGCGCCAGCTCGCACTCGAACGGGAGAAGGTCGCCCTCGACCGCACCGAGCTGCTCAACAAGCGCACAACCGAATTCTACCAGGCCCGGGAAGATGCGAGACGCATCTCGCACGAACTCGACCTCCACACGGAGAACATTGCGCTGCTCGAAGAAAACGTGCAACTGCTGTCGACGCGCTTGACAGCCGGCCAGGCGACCGCCAACGAACTCAATGCCGCGGAGCTCGACTTGCAAAAAGAAAAAGCGACGGCCCGGGCGCTCGAAGCCGACTTGATTCGTACCCGCATCGACCAGCTCGTCGCCGGCGGAGGTCTGCGCGCTTTCGCAGCATCGATTGAAAAGAAATGATGTTCGCGTGCGGTGAGATCTTCGCATCGGGATCCTGTCATCATCTAGCTATTCATCAGAATAAGATCCTCCTTGATTTGTGATAATGCGCCGGATAGTGCCCACCATGCATCTAGCTGTCCGGTCAGCAACCTGAACGCATGGCTTTCAGCATCCAACGGCAAGGAGATTCTGCCCGGGCTTAGATGCGCAACCCCTGCAAAGTCCTATTTTCGAGAGGATGAAGTCCCTTCCCCGCATTCTACTCGTCATCATAGGTTGCGTTAGCAGCCTCCGCGCCCAACCCACATGCCTGGATGCGGAACAACAATTCGCTGCGGAACGCATCATCGGCGAAAAAGGTGATCGAGCCAGGGCCCTGGTCTTCTATCAGGACGCATTCCGGCTTGGACGCAAGTCGCCGTCGACAGTCCTGCAGGCGATCCAACATGCGACGGAAAACGGTCGGGGCGATATGGCCATGACGTTCATGGACTATGGCTTGCGCATCGGCCTGACGCCTGTCGATTATGGCCAGTTATGGCACATCATGGGGTTCGGATTCGACCTCGACACCCTGCTTGACGCGATCGATACGACGGCGGCCATCGGCGCGTACAGGGCTGGACTGGATACCGCGCTCATCCGGAAGTTCGGCCTCCTCGCCGAGCGCGACCAGGCGTTCCGCGGCGAGGAACGCGATGACCCCGGGCGACAACGCCTCAACGACAGCCTCAACTGGGCCGACCTAAAAACGATCGTCCTCGTGTTGGGCCGGCTGCCCGATTACACCGAACTGGGCCTCGAGGGCAGTGATGACCTCGCCATCCTGTTTTACCATATGGACCTGGACGTCCTGTCGTGGTTTGTTCCGCACGTCCTCGATGCGATCGCGCGTCGGGAATCCACGCTCGGGCATACGATCCTCTACCAACTCGACCGCATCGGTATGGATGACGGGTCGATCTACACAGTCGGTGCAGACGGGGAGGTGGTTCGCCGGGGCGACCGGCATCGGCTGAAGAACGGCATGTGGTGCCAGGCCTTTGGCGAGTGGCTTGACGAACGATTGCCGCTCAATGGCCGATCGTATTTCGTCCCCCTCGATCCCTCCTTGCCGATGGCGGAAATTGATCACGTGCGCAACCTGTTCTGCCTGGATACAATCGAATCGAAATGGGCACGGTCACCGTGGCTCCGCGTTGTCCCGCTTCCTGAATTCGAGCGATTATTTTCCTACTAATATCCATCGAGGGTCTGACAACACGCGTTCTCCTACTTTTCCCGTATTTTCAAAAAATCACCGAATACAAATCACCCACCCTTGATTCGCACCACCTTCTTCGTCGCGCTTCTCTCCAGCCTTTCTGCCCTCCAGGCCCAATCCACGGTTTCCGTAAAAGGCCAGATCACGCACCCCGCCGGCGAGTACGTCTACATCCGCTATTACGCCGACCTCCTGACCTTCGACGAGGTCACCGTGGACTCCGCACGGCTTGACGATCAAGGCGGATTCGAGATGACCTTCTCCTGTCCGAAGGATGGTGCGGCCACGTTTTACCATGGCGACGAGATCACGGACCTGTACCTCATGCCCGGCGACGACCTGTACCTCACGTTGGATACCGAGGCGTTCGATGAAAGCCTGACGTATACCGGGCAGGGCGCGCAGCGCCACAATTACATCGCCGCCCGGATGCTGGCCTTCCCCGGCCTGGATCCGACCATGTTGGGGATGGAGGAAGGGCCCTTCATCGCGTATTCCGATTCCCTTCGAACGTCCAACTATGCTTTGCTTGAAAAATGGCTTAGCGATCCGGCGAACCTCAACGCGCCGGAGCGTGCCTTCCTCAACTGGGAAAAGGCGAACATCCTGTATACCTGGGCGACGCTCCGGCAGATGTATCCGGCCTACCGGGCCTACATGGCGCGAGACGCCAAGTTCGCGCCGCTGTCCGACAACTACTACGACTTCCTCGACAGTTTCGAGGTCTTTGACACCACAGCCCTGGGCAACATGCATTATGGAAATTTCCTCGAGACCTACATCGAGCGGGATGCGGCCATGTGGCAGGGCAAAAACAACATCGAAGACGACATGGCGGGCAGGGTGGCCTACATGAACAGCCAGCTCCCTTCGCGCATCCGGGAATTCGCGTATGCCCAGTGGCTCTATTCGCTCCTCGTATATGAAGGCCGGCTGGATGACGGGCTTGCGCTCTTCGAAGACTACAAGCACACGTGCCCGGGCAGTCCGTATACCGGCATCCTGGCTTCGACCGTCGAAGACCTCAAAAAGCTCGCGCCCGGCAATCCTGCGCCCGCCTTCACGCTCCCCGACCGGGACGGAAAGCCCGTCTCCCTGGCGGACTTCAAGGGTAAGGTCGTGTACATGGACATCTGGGCTACCTGGTGCGGACCCTGCGTGGGTGAGTTTCCGGCCATGGACAAGCTCATCGGGAAAATGGAAGGAAAAGACGTCGTCTTCCTCGGCGTCTCGGTCGATCCGGATGGGGAGAAATGGAAGGCCTTCCTCGAAAAGCGGGAGGCCCGCGGGATCCATCTTCATTCGCCGGGCAACTTCGAATCGATGATCGCCCGGCAATACCAGGTCCGCGGGATTCCCCACTACGTGCTCATCGACCGCGAGGGCAACATCGCCTCGGCCAATGCACCGCGTCCCGGCGGGGCCCAGAAGGAGATCGAGAAGTTGCTGGCGGAGTGAATGCGGCGCAACCTTGCCTGGCGTTAACGGGTTTCAAACGAATGCCGAAGACGGAGGACGCATGAAAGTCGGCGGATTTATCTTTGCCCCCAGAACCGACAAGCACATGAAACAGGTATTCCTCCTGCTCCTCGCCGCCCTCCTGGCCTGCGGGCAGGCCGACACGACGAACCAGGCAAACGCCACATCGTCCGGCGAACCGGCTACGACAACATCCGCTCCCGCGAGCGAACAGGCCACGGCGCCTGCGAATACAACGGATGGAACCACCGCGCCTGCAGCCGCCGGGGCCCCTGCCGCTGCGGCGCCTGCGACCCAGCCCGCGGCAACTTCCGGCCCGAAGGCTTCCCTTACGGCCACCTACTGGCGGATGATCGCGCTCAACGGAAAGCCGATGGCCGGCCAGACCGCGAAGGAAATGTACCTGCTGCTGGATCCGTCCTCGCCACAGTTCAAGGGCCACTCCGGGTGCAACACCGTCATGGGCGAGACGAAGCGCGGCAATACCAACCAGCTCCGCTTCATCAACCTGATTAACACAACCATGGACTGCCGGACACCGGCGATCGAGGCCGAGTTCATGCAGGCCCTTGAAGGCATCCGGTCCTATGCAATCCAGGGCAACATGCTGGCCCTGAGTCTCGGTGACGGGAAAGTCGCGATGACGCTGGAGGCGCGGTAAGGCCCGGGTGCATGACTGGATATGTGGCTTCCTGACCCAGGGCACGAGTCATCTGCATTCATTTCTTTGCTTGTGGAGGGGAGTTCAACTACGACAAGTGGGTTTCGATACAATCGTCATGTATGCGGCTGGCGAAGATGTGCTCTTCAGGGTGGTATGCTCAAGATGACTATGACCATGTCG
>CAYMLN010000175.1:0-5719 GCA_964391045.1 uncultured Saprospiraceae bacterium | reverse complement strand
GATGAGGTCTATTTCCACGTGACCAACCTGGAACAGGACTGGGACGTGCCGCATGGCTTTGCCGTGAAGGGCGCAGCCAATGCCGAACTGCTCATCATGCCGGGCGAGACGACCACGCTTAAGTGGGTGCCTGACCGCGTCGGAATTTTCCCCATTTACTGCACGGACTTCTGCAGTGCGCTCCACCAGGAGATGCAGGGCTACGTCCGCGTATCACCGGCCGGAAGCAACGTCCCGCTGAAGTTCAGCCTCGGCGAAACCGCTCCCGTCCAATAGTATGCCATAGGGAAAGCTTGTTATAGTGTTGGGGGGTACATGGTGGGCTTTCGCAGCAACACGTGTACCCCTTCTTCTTTTAATCCAACAATGATGACCCAATCTAAAATCTCGGGCCTGTCCAGGATCTTCCTTGTGCTGGCGGCCCTTCTCCTGCTGACCAATCTCTTCCTGCCGGTGTGGCGCATCGAATTGTTTGCGCCGCAGTATCCGGAGGGCCTGGCCCTGCAGATCCATGCGAACGGACTCAAGGGCGACGTGGAGATCATCAATGGCCTCAATCACTACATCGGCATGAAAACCCTTCATACGGAGGATTTCTTCGAGTTTGGTATCCTGCCGTACCTCTTTGGCGGATTAGCCTTGCTGTTTGTCGTGGCCGCCTTCTTCGGCACCCGCCGATGGTTGTACGCATCGCTGGCCACGCTGGTCGTTTTCGGAATCGTCGCGCTGGTCGATTTCTACCGGTGGAACTATAATTACGGCCACGACCTGGATCCGAACGCGGCGATCAAGGTGCCGGGCATGGCGTATCAACCCCCTGTCCTCGGCTTCAAGCAGCTCCTCAATTTCGGCGCGTATTCCATCCCTGACCTGGGCGGATGGGCCATGGTCGGTGCAGCCTTGCTGCTGATCGTAGCGACGGCCTATGAGGCCGGGTGGCTCAACCGGTTCCGCAAGGGTGCGGGCAGTGCTGCCGCGGGAGTGCTGATCGTGATGACGGCTGCCAGTTGCGGCGCGCCCCAGCCCAAGGCGCTTGACCTGAATACGGACCTCTGCGCATTTTGCAAGATGAATGTGTCGGATCCCCGCTTTGCCGCCCAACTGGTCACAGCCAAGGGACGCACGTATATGTTCGACGACATCCGGTGCCTGCGCGACTATCTGGCCGAGCAATCCAATGCCGGAGACATGGCCTATGTGTCGGATTTTTGCGCACCGGGCCAGTGGGTATTGGCCGGGGACGCTATTTTGCTCGAGAGTCCGGCCTTCCAGAGCCCGATGGGCGGTAACACCGCGGCGTTCGCGGTGAGCGACAGCGCATCGGTGTATGAGACCCGGCATTCGGCAACGCGGGTAAGCTGGCCGTAGACGAAGCAGGCATGAGACGATTTTTTACTTTCAGCCTGGCGGTCGCATGGGCCGTGGGGAATCTTTTCGGGCAATCCCTGCACGTGGGAAAGGGATTCACCTATGCGTCCATCAAGCAGGCCATTGCCGCGGCAGGGCCGCGTGACACGGTGTGGGTGCACGGTGGCACATACGCGGAGGGAAATATCATCATCGATAAGCCGATCATTCTCCAGGGCGTGGATCATCCCGTCCTGGACGGTGAGCGCAAGTATGAGATCCTGTCGATCAAAGCCGACAGTGTCCGGGTCTCCGGCCTGACGGTGCGGAACTCCGGGCATGGTTCCCTCGACGATCCCGGCGGCATCAAGGTCTACGACAGCGATGCCGTCATCATCGAGGACAACCGGCTCGAGGACAACTTCTTTGGCATCTACCTGCAGTATAGCCGGCATTCCGTCATCCGGAACAATGTGATCCGATCCTCCGGCGTCGAGGAACAGCTTATCGGCAACGGCATTCACTGCTGGAAGAGCGACAGCCTCCAGATCATCGGGAACCGCATCGCGGGGCACCGTGACGGAATCTATTTCGAGTTTGTGACCGGCTCGGTCATCTGGCGCAACATCTCGGAGGACAATGTCCGGTACGGCCTGCACTTCATGTTTTCGAACAGCGACGCGTACATCACGAATCTCTTCCGGCGCAACGGCGCGGGCGTGGCGGTCATGTTCACCAAGGATGTCAAGATGTTCAATAACACGTTCCAGGACAACTGGGGCGATGCGGCATACGGCCTGCTGTTGAAGGAGATCTCCGACAGCTATATCTTCAACAACCGGTTTGAGCGCAATACGACCGCGATCCTGATGGAGGGCACGAGCCGGGTCAACGTCGAGAAGAACCTCCTGCGCGACAACGGCTGGGGCTTGCGGATCCAGGCCAGCTGCATGTCGACCGACATCCGGTCGAACAACTTCATCGCCAACACCTTCGACGTCGCCACCAACGGTTCGCTGTCATTGAATACTTTTGAGGGCAATTACTGGGACAAGTACGAGGGGTACGACCTCGACCGGGACCGGGTGGGCGATGTGCCGTTCAGGCCACTGAGCCTGTTCTCCGTCATCGTCGAGAAGAACCCGACGGCCATGTTGTTGTTCAGGAGTTTCATGATCAACCTGCTGGACCGCTCGGAGAAGATCATCCCCACGTTGACGCCGGCCCAGTTCTCGGATCCCGCCCCGCTCATGCAGGCGGTCGCATTATGATCAGACTACACAACGTATCCAAGTCCTTCGGCCGGTTGCAGGTGCTGCGCGATGTAGACCTCGAGATCCGGCCGGGATCGTGCGTGGCCCTGATCGGGCCCAACGCCTGCGGCAAGACGACGATGATCAAGACCATCCTCGGAATGGTGGTACCGACATCCGGGCACGTGGAGTTCGGGGGAATGCCGATCCGGCCCGACGGCGAGTACCGGCGCCATATCGGCTACATGCCTCAGATCGGCCGCTACCCGGAGCACATGACTGTCGGGGATGTCCTCGACATGATCCGGGAAGTCCGCAAGGCGGGAGAGGACCTCGATCAGGAGCTGATCGATGCTTACGCGCTTCATGGGATGCTGGACAAGCCCATGCGGACCTTGTCGGGCGGCACTACACAGAAAGTGAGCGCCGCGCTGGCCTTCCTGTTCCGACCGGAGGTCATGATCCTCGACGAGCCCACTGCGGGCCTTGATCCCGTAGCCGCCGAAGTGTTGAAGGACAAGATCGTCCGGGAACACCGGGACGGCCGGACCGTCATTATCACTTCGCATTTGCTCGCCGAGCTTGACGAGTTGATCACCGATGTCGTGTTCATGCACGAGGGGCGGATACGGTTTAACCTGCCCAAGGCGAATCTCGTGGAACGGACCGGCAGTCCTTCCCTGGCCAAGGCGATCATCAAACTGTTGAAAGAGACGGATGGATAGGAGCATATTTCCCTTCATTTTGCGCGATATCCTGCGCAACCGCTTCGTGCTGGCGTATGCGTTCCTGTTGGCCGTGATGGCCTGGAGCGTGTTCAGCCTCGAGGATGACAGCCGGAAGGGCGTCCTCACGCTGCTCCACCTTGTCCTCCTCGCGACGCCACTGGTTGCACTCGTGTTCTCGACGACCTACCTCTACAACAGCGGTGAGTTCATCGAGCTGTTGCTGAGCCAACCGGGCCCGCGTGCCCGGATCTGGAACGGGCTTTCCCTCGGACTGTTCACCGGCCTGTCCGCGGCATACCTGATCGGCGCCGGTATTCCCCTTCTTTTGTTCGTGGAGACCCAGTTGGCCCTGATGCTCCTGGTCATCGGCCTGATGATGACTGCGGTCTTCGTGGCCATTGGCTGCCTGTGCAATATCACGGTGCGCGACCGGGCCAAGGGAATCGGTGTCGTGATGCTGTTATGGCTCTTTCTCAGCCTTATGTTCGACGGCCTTGTGCTCTTCCTTTCCTTCCAGCTGGCCGATTATCCCATCGAGGTGCCCATGGTCATCGTGACCGCCCTCAATCCGGTCGACCTCAGCCGGATTTTCATCATCCTCCAGCTCGACGTGTCCGCCATGCTGGGCTACACGGGCGCGATCTTCCGGCAGTTCTTCGGGGCCGATTGGGGCATGCTGGCCGGCCTGCTGTTGTTGTCGGTCTGGGTGGTCGTGCCCTATCTCCTTTCGCTGCGGGCGTTCATTCGCCGCGACTGGTAAGCGCGAAAAAAAGCGCCGGCACATGGACTGCACCGGCGCGCACTTACAAAATCGAAACGTCTTGCATCATTCCGGCAACAGGACCTCGTCGATGACGTGGATGATCCCGTTGGACGCCGGGACGGAGGCCACGATGTTGGCCTTGCCGTTCACCATGACTTTTCCATCCTTGACCGAGAGCGTGATGTTCTTGCCATTGACCTGGTTGAGGACCTGGCCGTCGCGCATCATGTCCGTCTTGATCACGCCGACATAGACGTGGTATTCCAGGATGTTGGACAAGGCGCTCTTCTGGTCGGGTTTCAGCAGGCCTTCCACCGTGCCGGCCGGAAGCTTGTCAAAGGCCGCATTCGTCGGGGCGAAAACGGTGAAGGGCCCCGTGTTGCTCAGCACGTCGACCAGTTCGGCCGCCTTGACAGCGGTGACCAGGGTGGTGTGGTCGGCGCTGCCGGCGGCGACCTGGACGACGGTCGGATCGGAGATCTCGTCTTTCACGCCGGATTGGCCGGTCAGGCCTGCGGCGGCGTCAGGGGCGGATTCCGTGCTCTGCGGCTGGGGTGACTGGCAGGCCAACATGCCGCAGCAAACAAGGATGAAGAGGATTGACTTTTGCATGGGTACGAAGATTTGCCTCAAATCTGGCCATTGGTTCACGACTGCAAAATGATTTCGGACATTCATGTCCATGATATTGATCATGCGGTGGTCGTCCGGCATCCGGCGACCAGGCTGATGGCGCCCGCCAGCATGACCGCCGAGGCGGCCAGCAGGATCTCATTGGCCATGGGGATGACGGTGTAGGAGAAGGAGGCAACGCCCTGGATCGTGAGCGTCAGTTCGTTGAGGATCGCGCCGCCGACAAACAGGACAAGGCCAATCCGGCTGGCCGGCGTGGCGGGCAGGAGGTTTTCACGCCGGAGATACCCGAGGAGAAAGACGGTCAGGATCAGCAAGAGGACAAGGTGGAGATAGGCGATCACGATGTGCCGGAAGCCGAAGGCCAGCTTGCTGATCTCCGGGACCGTGGAGCCGAGTTGGAGCGCGAGCTTGATCAGCAGGGCGGCTCCGGCAATGAAGAAAAGCCATCGGGCATGGCCGGGCACATCGGGTAGCCATGCTTTGCGGCGGCGCCAGAGTCCGTTGGCCAGAAGAAACATGGCGACGGCCTGGAGGAAGGCGGCGATGATCACCAGGACATAGAGCCAGGTCGGCAGATCGGCCCACAGGGTGGACAGGAAATAGGCGGGAAGACTCGCCGCGAAGAAGAGCCGAAAAATCCTTCGCCGGCCGGCCGCATCCGGAAAGGCTGGCGCCGCCATGGTCATCAACAGGCCCATGCAGGCGAAAAAGAACCAACCGTTGTATTGGAAGTGGAGGTAGAAATAGATGGAGCCGAGATAGGTATGCTGGTCAAAGTCTTTCAGCACCATCATGCGCGTGAGGACGAAGGTCCCGATTGTGGAAAGGATGCCCAGCAGCAGTGCGGCGTTCCACCACGGCCTTCCGGCATGGTCGGCTGGAAGCCTGCGGATGTCCCGGAAGGCATATCCTGCGAACAGGACAAACGTGACGATCGATCCCGTGGCGAAGAAAATGGACACCGGTCCGTATCCCTGCCACAGGAAGGAGAC
>CAYMLN010000174.1:2449-5745 GCA_964391045.1 uncultured Saprospiraceae bacterium | reverse complement strand
CCGCATCAACCGCATCGACGGCGGCATCGTGACGCTGGCGGTCAACGACAAGACGTTTATCCGCATCACGAAGAGTTCGATCTCGAAGGAAATGACGGAGGCGTATCGCAAGAGTGAGGCCGCGGGCGGCGACGCGTCGAGCGCTGCCTGATTTTACCGGATCACGTTTACTACAACGGCTTTTCGGCCTGACGGCCACGTCCAGGTCACCACGACCGGCTGAGGCGTCATGCCCGAAAGCGAAATCGTCGTCTCGTCTCCGGCCGGAAGCATGGCCGTATACACATACTGGCCAAGTGCATTGCTCACCGTCAGCGTGCAATCCTGACCTGCGTGATTATTCACCACGACCCAATCAGTTGCCGGGTTTGGAAAGGCCCTCGCCATTGAGGCGTCAACCGCTTTGTACGTCGCGGTGAGCTGCAGTTCGGCCCACCGGGCCTCGAATTCCTGCCGGAAGATATTGGCCGTGCGCTGGTCGCGAAACACGAGGACATTCTCGTCGTTGATCCGGTCCGCGCTGAAGGTCCAGTTGTGCGAACCCGTGGCAACGACAGGATGCTCACGGCCCTCGTCGATGATGGCGTACTTATGGTGAAAGATCGGCGAGAACCGGTGCACCCGCACCGGCACGCCGGCGGCGCGCAGGCGCGCGAGCGCTTCTTCCGAGCTCTCCTCGTCGTCGACGATCACGCGGACATCCAGGCCGTCGCGATGCCGCCGGATCAAGGCATCGATCAGTTCGTCGCGCGTCAGGAGCAGCAACCCGGCGAGGATCTGCGCGTCGGCCGACTCGATAGCCCGCAGGATATGGCACCCCGTTTCGTCCGAGGGGGAAAAATACACGCTCACCGGAACGCCGCCAACGACGAAATCGTGCGGCGTGTCATCGACTTTCAGGTCGCCCGTGCGCGAATCCTGGAAGCCGGGCAAGGTCCCCCACATCTCGTCGAATTCACGCGTGTAGGTTTGGGCAATCGCCGGGTTGCGCAACACGATCGCGTGGTTGGGGTCCTGGCTCAATTGATTCGCACTGAAATTGGTGCTGCCCGCCCATACCCAGGCGCGTTGCGCATCGGCCACGTCGCCTACGACGAATTTGTGATGCATGATACCGTCGCCTTCGCGATAGAGGACAGGAAACGGCAGGGGCCCGTCGAGGGCGCCGTTCGATGTCTCCGAATCCGCGACATAGCGGATGACGACGCCGCGCGCCGCGGCGCGCCGGAGCGCCTGGACGATGGCATCGCGTGATGTGTTGTACATCGCCA
Organism: uncultured Saprospiraceae bacterium; assembly: GCA_964391045.1. GTDB lineage: Bacteria > Bacteroidota > Bacteroidia > Chitinophagales > Saprospiraceae > Opimibacter. Next base: position 4,474 of record CAYMLN010000174.1, on the reverse strand, counting down.
CGTCAAGCGTGGCCACGGCCTCGTCGATGCGGCGGATGACATCGGTCTCGATGACGGACGAACCGACACCTTCAGGTGTGCTCCCGTCGGAGAACGAAGTGTCGAGCGAACGATTGAAATAGAAGGCCGCGGGTGGCGATGCCGGGTCGGATGCGGCAAACCTGCTCACCGGCGAGCGAATCGTATCGGAAGAAGCTGACCATCCGGCGAGGCGGAATCCATGGATATCCCCATTCGATACGACTGGCCCACGCGCCACGATCTTATTTCCTTGCAGTTCCGTGTTCACGCGAACGATCGTATCCGGCAAGCTCCATTCGGCAATGAAATCCGAAAGCGTTGGCCCATCCCATGATGCCACCCATTCCGCTCCGTCCTGCGTGACCTCGGCCGGGGCGATCAAGGTGCAGTCCCCGCCTTCGTTGAAGCCGATGTCCGTCAAGCGAAGCACGGGCTGATCCTCCAACGTCGCGAGTATGCCTTCGACATGCATGTCGAGACCGACCGGCATGCCGGACTGCGGCAGCTCGCCGGGAATATCCATGCGCACATAGGTGCCCGAACGATCGAAAAACCGTCCCGGCCCTTCGCGCACATCATCATAACATCCGGTGACGCCGACACACGGGAATCGAACGTGCATCGCCTGCCAGCCGGAATCGAGGGCAACGTCAAGGTCATCCGCAATGCGCGGCATGACCGTGCGGCCAACGGCCACGACCTCGACACTGAAGATCGGTGACAATTGCAGTTCGCCACGATATTGGGACACAACGCCGCGGATCCGGATCGAGTCGCCGGGCTCCAGTGCACTCAAGGCATTGCCGTATGCCGCAAGGCCGGCCGTATTATCCTGGAAGAAACGCTGGAGTCCCCATTCAGGGCCCGTCGTGACGGTGCCGGTCGTGGTGACGACCGCACCCGGCGGTAATGCCCGCGCATCGCGAACAGGCACTTGCGATACGAGCCTGCCCATCAGCGGCCACAGGCCGCACAGCAAGGCGATCGTCAGCAGGCGCGTGGCCAATCCATCAAAGGTTTGTGACCTTGATGTTGTCCACCCGCCAGGAGGTGGTCTGTCCACCCGGTCCCGAACCTACATACTTGAAGCCGATCCGGACCGTGCCTGTAAAGCCTGACAGGTCGACGTCGCCGGACGGGATGAACGCGTGCTCGGTATCCGACGACTCGGCGAGGTTGCCGCCCAGCGGTTGCCAGGTGGCGGCCGTGACATTCGTGCCGTCGAAATTATTGGAGATCCACACGCTCAGGCCGTCATGGACATAAAACCCATACGCGCTCTCGAACGTGACCTTCTTCGGCACGTCGAGCTCGATGGGCGGCGTGATGAGCCAGGTTTCCATTTCACCGGCCGTGTCGTTAAACGCGGTGGCCTGTGCATAGTGATTGCCGGAGAAGATCTGGCCGCGCCAGAGGCGTGTGCCCTTCACGGCGATGTTGGCCCATCCGGGCAGGTTGAGGTCCGTATTGCTGCCGGCGCTGTCGAAGCTCTCGTCGATATCACCGCCGCCGCCCGAACCACCGCCGGTGACATCGGTAAGATTGCGGATGATGAGCTGCGGGGCATTGAACTCGGAGACGATGCCCGTGACCGTGACCACGCCCGACGGCAACGCCGTGTTGGCGAATGACGCCTGGCTGCGGGTGAACATGACCATGCTGCCCGTGGCATCGGTCACGGTCACCGATCCGTTGTAGATCGTGTTGTCGCCCAGCGTGGCATCCTTGATGCGCACCAGGGTCGATTCCCAGGCCTGTGCATTGGCCAGGACCTCGGCGACGGTGGCGTCGCGAGGCGTGACGTCGCCCGGCTGGCCGGAGACCAACGCGGCATCAAGCGCGATGCCATCCACCTGCAGCAACCCGTTGAACTCGCTCAATGTGCCGCCGGTCAGGTCAACGTCGAGTTGTGCACCAAGGGCAAAGCTGTGATTCGCACTGAACCGAAGGACGATGCCACCGGTTGCATCCTGGATGTAGAGATTCCGGCCGGTCACGTTGTTC
>CAYMLN010000174.1:0-2439 GCA_964391045.1 uncultured Saprospiraceae bacterium | reverse complement strand
CCGTGCCCCGAAGTGTTCCGCCGGTGATCGCGGTCGTGCCGTTGGCAAACTGGCTGCGCAGGCTCGCGATGGTCACGACGCCGCCGCCTGAACAGCGGTCACCGTCCATCTCGACGTCATTCAGGTCCCTGATCACCAATTGATACGTGCTTCCGAAAATGCCGAGCACACCGGTCAGCGTACCACCCCCGCCGGGAGTCAGATCTGCCGCAAACGTGGCGAAGCCACTTGACCGAACAACAAGGCGGCGTCGCGCACAATCCTCAACCTCGCGGTTGACCGAGAGCTCGAGGACCGGATCGGCCCAGGTCTCCCCGGTATCGGCCGTGATGAACTGTACATTGCGAAACGTGACCAGGGTGCTGACCAGGTCGGTCGAGAGTTCGTCGATCGTGACTTCGTTGGCCACCACCGTATGCCCGTATGTCGCTTGTATGAGATATTGGCTCACGAGCGTCTGGGGAATTCGCGTGAGTTCCGGATCACCGTCATCGTCCGTGCCTACGCTTATGCCGAGTTGAACCAAGCCGTTGAAGTCGCCGAGCCAGAGGCCCTTGGCCTTCAGGTACACCTTTCGGCCGACGGGATACAACGTGTAGAGGTCAGTGACGTCGATGCGCAACTCAATACCCCCGGTGCTGTCCTGGATGATGAGTTGCTTGTAGAAATTGCCTTCTCGATCATTCGAGACGACAAGTGCGGAGATAACAAGATCCTCCGTGATCTCCTCGTACTGGCCGAGCGTATGCATGGCCTTGAGATCGGCGATCGTGGCGTTGACCGTCAGGTTCGGATCCTCGCCGCCGGGCGGCGGCGCGTCGAACTCCTCGTCCACGCAGGCTGCGGGTATGAGCATGACCAGGGCAAGCAACAGCATCGCGGCGAATGACCGGCGGAGCGGAGCATGGTGGCGGGTTGTCATCAGGTATTGGATAAACATTGTCGGGAATTGTCGTTGGGTTGGACGGATGATGCGGTGGGAAGCGGTCAGAAGCGGACGCTGCCCTGGACGTAGTAATTCAGGCCCTGCATGTAGCTGTACCGGTTGGGGAAATCGTTCGGGTCTTTCGTGTCGAAATCGAAGCGGTACTGTTCGAATCCGCCGTTGATGTAATTCCGGTTGTTGAGGAGATTCGTGATCCCGATGTTGAGGGCGTAGAGGGTCCGTCCTTTCGGCCAGTCCTTCATCCAGGACTTGTAGAACGAGAGGTCGACCGTCCATGCGCCATCGACCTGTTCCTGCTGCAGGATCGAATTCCATTGCGGGCTGCCCGGCTCGACGAGGTCGACGGCAGCGGAAGTGCGGCGCACCGGGTTGAAATCAAGCCAGCTTCCGCCGAAGTAATTGACGTTGAGGAATACGGACCAGAAGTTTTTCGACCGGTACGTCAGCCCCGCGGTATAGGCCTCCTGCGGTGTGCCGGAGACGTAGTAGTTCGTCGCGTAGACCGTGACGTCCTCGAGGAGCACGTCACCATTGTTGTCCTGCGTGATCGTCGCCGTGGGCCGCGAATCATACAGGAACTGGCCGAACGACGCTGCGCCGTGAACCTGAAGGCCCGGAACGATCGTGTATTCGGCGGCGGCCTCGATGCCTGCGTATCGCCTGTCGATACCGGTAAGGCTGAAGTTGACGAAGGTCAACAGGTCGTCGTGGTAGAAGCTGGTCGTCTCGATGCCGTCTTCGGTTTCCATGTAAAACGCGCCGACGGAGACTTTCAGGTACGGCGCACGCAAATCGTAGCGGCCTTCGACGAGCCGGATCTTCTCGGTGGTGAGGCCGTCGACGACATCCTGCCGCGTTCGCGGCGAGAGATACGCATTGCGGAAGGTCGGCGCCTGCTCGGTGTACATCCCCGAAACGGTCAGGTAGTTGCGGCCGTCGAGCTTGTACCGGATGAGGGCTTTCCCGCCGGGCGCGAGAAAATCGTTCTTCGGCGCATCACCAAAGGAGCTGTCCGGGAATCGTCCGTTTTGCGTATTGCCCTCGCGCCAGAACACCGTCTTGCGGACATTTCCGGACAGGCCGAATTCCCATTTCGGCAGGTCGAGCGTATAGGCCAACCAGGCATTGGTCTGGCGGATGTGGCTGACGTAATCCCATCCAAACTGATCGCCGACATAAACCAGGCGATTCGGACGGAGCAGGTCGTTCTGCAGGGCGTCCTCATTCCCCGGGAAATCCTGTTCGGCAAACCGGTCGTAATCCACATAGAATTCACCGCCGAGGAGGTCGACGAGTTGCTTGTACTGGCGGTTGTCCTGCACGATGGCCTGGACCCCGCCGCGCAGCCGGCTGCGCGTGGTGAGCAGGTAATCGAAGAAGACGTTCGCCGTGGCGCGGTTGATATCGGTGCGCCGGTCCTCGACCACATAACGCGATAGGGCGCCGGTCACGTCATTGCCGGCAACCGCATCGGCGTCGCAGCAGACGGGACG
>CAYMLN010000173.1:0-5748 GCA_964391045.1 uncultured Saprospiraceae bacterium | reverse complement strand
TCGCTGGCCCACAACGGCGTGCTGTTCCTCGACGAACTGCCCGAATTCAAGCGCACGGTACTCGAGGTATTGCGCCAGCCGATGGAAGAACACCGGGTGACCATTTCGAGGGCCCGCATGGCCGTAGAGTATCCGGCCAACTTCATGCTCATCGCCTCGATGAATCCGTGTCCATGCGGGTACTACAATCACCCCGAGAAAGAATGTGTCTGCGGTCCGGGTGTCGTCAAGAAATATCTCAACAAGATTTCCGGCCCGTTGCTCGACCGCATCGACCTGCACGTGGAGGTGACGCCCGTGAGCATCGACGAGCTTGCGAAGCGGGGCGGGGAGGCGGAGAAGAGCGATGCGATCCGGGCCCGCGTGATCCGGGCGCGGGACATCCAGGCCGAGCGCTTCCGAGACCTCGAGGGCGTGCACAGCAACACCCTCATGCCCGGCAACCTCGTGCGGGAGATCTGCCACATCGACGCGACCGGCACCGCGCTGCTCAAATCGGCCATGAAGAAGCTGCAACTCTCTGCGCGTGCGTATGACCGCATCCTGAAGGTTTCGAGAACGATTGCCGATCTGGCGGGCAGCCGAACCATTGAGACAGAACATCTGGCTGAAGCCATTCACTTTCGGTCCCTGGACAGGGAAGAGTGGGCGGGATGAGTGTATCGCTATTCTCCCGCTGATCCCGCTGATCCACGCAGACGAATCCTCTGCTCAACGGAGGTCATCAGCGATCATCTGCGAGATCTGTGGGAAACACAACACCCGGCTCCCGCTGATGACGCTGATCATCGCTGATCGATACTTACGAACAGGGCCATCTGCGAGATCTGCGGGAAACTAAACAAAAATCTCCCGCTGATGACGCTGATCATCGCTGATCGCTACTTACGAACAGGGCCATCTGCGGCCATCTGCGAGATCTGCGGAAAACAAAACAAAAACCTCCCGCTGATCCCGCTGATCCACGCAGACGAATCCTCCACCTCAACGGTGGTCATCAGCGATCATCTGCGAGATCCGCGGGAAACAAAACAAAATCGTCCCGCTGATGACGCTGATCATCGCTGATCGCTACTTACGAACAGGGCCATCTGCGAGATCTGCGGGAATCAAAACAAAAATCGCCCCCCAATCACGATGATCTACGCAGACGCGAATTGCAATCATTTTCGAAAACCATCAAGTCCATGAAACGCAACTACCATGAAAATGAATTGTCGTTCCTCATTCGCGGCGCGATCTTCAACACATACAACGCGCTCGGTCCAGGCCTGATGGAATCCGCTTACCAGGCTGTCCTTGCCCACGAGCTGATCGAATGCGGCCTCCATATCCGAACGGAGGTGGGCTTACCCTTGATCCACAAAGAGGTCAAGCTCGATATCGGGTATCGAATTGACATTCTCGTGGAGGAGAAAGTGATCATTGAGATAAAATCCGTCGAGCACCTTGCCCCGGTCCATCACTTGCAACTCCTCACCTACCTGAAGCTGGCCAACAGAAAGCTCGGAATCCTCGTCAATTTCAACACTGCGGATATTTCTTTGTCCATCATCCGCAAGGTGAACGGCCTGACGGAATGAATACGCCCATCGGAACAACAACGTACAATTCCATTTAGCTTTACCGTACTGGAGACTGGCTGGATATACTCCCCGGCTCCACACCGAATGCCAACCATCCGTATCCGCCTTTTCCTGTTTTTGTTCCTGGCGTACAGCACGATCATCCGCGCCCAGGACCTCGAGCCCCGCGCCTACGTTTGGATGCCCGAGCATGTGACCTTCTTTGTCACGGGGTTCGGGTATACAAAGGGTGGCGTGATCACGGATCCGGCCCTGCCACTCGATGACGTGGAGGCCTCCATCCAGTCCCCCCTCGCCGGCGTGGGCCAGACCTTCCGGCTGTTCGGGCAATCTGCCCAGATCTCCGCGATCCTGCCCTATGCCTGGGCGCAGGTCACGGGCAATGTGGGCGGCGGCGCCGAACGCGTGGACCGGTCCGGCCTGGCGGACATGCGCGTGCGCCTCTCCTGGATGTTTGCCGGCGCACCCGCGGCCAGCCCTGCAGCGATCGCGCAATCCCGGCGCCGCACGATCCTCGGCGCGAGCCTGACGGCGATCGTACCCACCGGCGAATACCTTGTCGGCAAGCTGATCAACCTCGGGACATCGCGATGGTCCCTTCGGCCGGAGCTGGCTATCTCGCAGCCCATCGGCAAGCGTTGGCTAATTGATGCGTACGCCGGTATCTGGTTGTTCACCCCGAACAACCGCTTCTATCCGGGCGATGCCAAACGAACGCAGGATCCGCTTGGTGCATTCCAAATGCATGTGAGTTACACGATCAAGCCGCGGCTGTGGGCCGCCTTTGATGCCACGTATTATACCGGCGGCACGACCACGGTCAACGGGATCGAATCGAATGACCTTCAGGCCAACGCCCGGTATGGCGGTACGTTCGTCTTCCCGATCCGTAAACTGCAGTCCATTAAACTCGCCGCGAGCACCGGCGCGATCATCCGCACAGGCGCCAACTTCACGACCTATTCCGTCGGTTGGCAGACGATGATGTATAAACCGCCGAAGAAAGCGCAAGCGGTTCCCGGCCAATGATCGCCCGTCACATGGCGCCGGCTCAGAGCGTCGAACGCAGGCTCTCCACCCGTGCCTGGAAACGCTCCTTGAGCTGGCCGACCACGGTCTTCTTGACAAACGCGAGGGCGACCATGCCGATACCCGTCACGAGGACCTGCAGACCGACGACGGTGGCGACACCGACAGCGCCCATCCCAATGTTGAAAGCGGTCATGAAACCTACGACGGCCGAAAGTGCGCCGGCGAGGACCATGACCCAACCGAAGAAACTGACTTCCTTCACCAGCCATCCGGCGCGGAACAACCGGACGGCAGTCATGATCATCCAGACGGCAAACAGGATCGTGACAAGCTTCATCGTAGCCAGGAGGTTGAACAACAGGGCAAAGCCCAGGAGCGCGGTCAGCAGGTTCCACAACAAGGAGATGTCGCCGCGTCCCTCTTTCGTCGCCATGAACCACGCGAGAATGCCAAGCACGCCTGTGGCCGCTGTCGCCAGCCCAAACCAGACGGACAGCCCGAGGAGGACGCCGCCGGGATGCCGGAACACGAAAATAGAAGCGAGGATAAGGAGGATGCCCTGGATCAGGATGACCCACCATTTGGTGAAAAGCAAGCGCGTCATAATCGGTTGGTTTTGACGGCACCATCCCGGCAACGTCGCCGGATGAACCGTGTGATCTAAAAATAACCATTGCCGGCCTCACGCCTGTGTAGTTAATTACCTACACCTCACGTTCGCAGGTCGTCCAGCTTTCTCCATTCTAACACTGTCCACCCAGCTCGATTTCTGCTTATGTTTAAGCGGGTCCTGAAGGACCGTCAACCGCAAAGCATGCTGCTGGTCTTCGTTACCCTCTACCTGGCCCTCACCCTGCTCATCGGCTTCGTTGCTTCGCGCAGGGTGCGGAACAGCACAGACTTCATCCAGGCCGGACGGCGGCTCCCGCCCTTCGTCAATGCGGCCGCACTTTTTGCCCTGTGGTTCGGCTCGGAGACCGTGTTCGGCGCCTCCGGCGAATTCATCCGCCACGGCTTCCGCGGCGTGATCGAGGATCCGTTCGGCGGATTTCTATGCCTGATCCTGTTTGGGCTCTTCTTCACGCGCAAGTTGTACCGGATGAACATCCTCACGATCGGCGACCTTTTCGGCAGCCGGTACGGGCCAAAGGTGGAGCGCGTCTCGAGTGTCTTCATGATCCTTCCATTCGTAGGCTTTGTCGCCGCGCAACTAGTGGCGCTTGCCATCATCATGCAATCGATCACGGGTATATCGTTCGACACCGGCCTGCTCGTTTGTGCAGGTGTCGTGACCCTTTACACCTTCGTGGGCGGCATGTGGGCGGTCTCCATCACCGACCTGGTGCAAAGTATCGTGATCGTCGCGGGGCTTATCCTCCTGGCCGCCTTCCTGACCCGGGAAGCCGGCGGCATCGGGATCGTGTGGGCGAAGACCGACCCGGATCTTCTCCGCTTTCTTCCCGAGCGCGAACCGATATCGGTCGTCAACTGGATCGCGGCCTGGTTCACGCTCGGCCTCGGCTCGCTGGTCTCCCAGGATGTCTTCCAGCGCGTCAATTCGGCCCGGTCGGAAAGGGCGGCTGTCTCATCAACCTTCCTGGGCGCGGGCTTGTACCTGGTGTTCGCGATGATCCCGCTGTTTATCGCCCTGACCGCAAGCGTCCTGCATCCGGAGATGAACTGGTCGTCGCCGGAGACGGACACCCAACTGCTGCTGCCGGACATGGTCATGCGCTATACGCCATTGCCGATCCAGATCTGGTTTTTCGGTTCCATCCTCTCAGCGATCCTGAGTACGTGCAGCGGTGCCCTCTTGGCACCGGCGAGCATCCATTCGGAAAACATCATTCGCCCCCTTCGAGGCGCTGCCATGTCGGACCGCGGATTTCTCCGGGTGACGCGGCTGGCCGTTGTGGCCATCGCGGCACTCGCCATCCTGCTGGCCCGGACGAAAGCAAATATCTACGAACTGGTCGGCCAAAGCTCAATCCTGGGCATGGTTTCCCTGCTGACGCCGATGGTCTGGGCCTTGTATGGTCGCCGGGCTACCGCCTATGGCGCGATGCTGTCAATGGTGAGCGGGTTCGCCACCTGGCTCTTCTTCGAATTCATTGTCCCCCTTCACGTTCCAGCCTTTTTACCGGCGCTGGGCATGAGCCTGCTTGGCATGATCCTGGGCAACCGGCTTCATCGGCCGGTCGCGTGTTGATGTGCTACTTTAACGACCATCACTAGATCCGATTCAATCCTTCATCGAAATCGACACGACCGTTCCCTTTCCCGGCGCCGCGTCGATGCGCAAACGACCGCCTACCGCCTCGGCGCGACTCCGCATGTTCTCCAACCCATGTCCCGGGAGCAGTTGGGTATTGTCGAATCCTCGCCCGTCGTCGCGCAAGGTGATCGTGACATGGCCGGCTTCGCGAGCGACCTCGAGCACGACCTCACGGGCCGACGCGTACTTGGCGATGTTGTTGGCCGCTTCCTTGAAGAGGAGGAACAGGTGTCGCCTGCGTTCCGGGTCCAGGGGAAGACGCATATCCGGCGGCACCTGGAAACGGATTCCGATACCCAGGGGCTCAAGCGTTTCCACCACATACGCCTTGATGCGGCCGAGCACATCCGTCTGGGGCGAAGGATGGATGCTCCACACGATCTCGTACATGCTGTCAATGACGGCATTGACCTTGCCGAGGATCTTCTGCAGGTTGGAGGATTCGGCGGTCCCGCGCCGGCTCATTTCATACTCCGTCAGCAACTTGATGGCGCTCAGGTTGCTGCCCATCTCGTCATGGAGGTCGCGGGCGATCGCATCGCGCATGCCCTGCATGCGTTTCCGCTGCCTGTCCCGGCCGCGGAAATAGAAAAAGATAAAACCAGAGAACAAGGCGACCACCAACCCCTGGAACCAGAAGGCGCGCCAAAACGGCGGGCGAATCAATATATCCAGGACGACCTCGTTTTCCGACATCGTACCACTGGACGCGATGCCCCGGGCGACGAACCTGTACCGGCCAAACGGGAGATTGTTGTACGTGATCAGCCCTGTGCGCGATGTCGTCCAGTCGTCGTCATACCCTTCCATCCGGTAACGAAATACATTGGTCAGCGGATCGCCGTAAAACGGGAG
>CAYMLN010000172.1:0-5757 GCA_964391045.1 uncultured Saprospiraceae bacterium | reverse complement strand
CGATGTTGACGATGTCGTCGTCGGCCATATGCTTTTGGGCGAAGGCCTGCTGCGCCATGAAGCGCGGGTCGGGCTTGCGGAGGACGGCGTGGCCGTAGCCGGGGATGACGTGGCCTTCGGCGAGGGTCTGGCGGATATAGCTCTCGATCTGTTCGGTCGTGGGCTTGGAGGTGCCGATCTTCTCGATGAGTTCAAAGATCCACTTGATGACTTCCTGGTTGGCCAGGCCGTGCAGTGGGCCGGCGAGGGCGTTGACTCCGGCGACGTACGACAGGTAGGCATCGCTGAGCGTCGAGCCGACGAGGTGGACGCTGTGCGCGCTGGCGTTGCCGCCTTCGTGGTCGGCGTGGATCGTCATGTACAGCCGCATCAGGCTCTTGAAATTCGGGTCATCCGACACGCCGAGCATGTGGGCGTAGTTGGCCGCCCAGTCGAGCGAATCGTCCGGGGCGATGTGCTGGCCGCCCTTGAAGGACCGGCGGTAGATATAGGCCGCGATCTGCGGGAGGCAGGCGATGAGGTTCATCGCGTCCTCGTACATGGCGTCCCAGTATTCCTTCTTGTTCATTCCCTCCGCGTACCGGCGGGCGAAGATGGACTTGTCCTGCATGGCCATGACGCCGATGCTGAGCTGGGACATCGGGTGCGTGTCGATCGGGAGGGCGTCGAGGGCTTTCCAGACCTGGTCGGGGATCTGCCGGCGGCGCTCCCACTCGTCGCTGAGCCAGTTGACTTCTTCCTGGGTCGGGACCTCGCCGGTCATCATGAGCCAGAACAGGCCTTCCGGCAGCGGCTCGCCGCCCTTGCTGGGCAGCTGGGCCTGGAGTTCGGGAATGGAGAAGCCGCGGAAGCGGATGCCTTCGTTGGCGTCGAGCAGGGAGGTCTCCCACAGCATGCTCTTGATGCCCCGCATGCCGCCGAAGACCTGGCCGATGGTGACCTGGTCGATGACCGTATTGTTCTGTTCCTTGAGGAATTCCTTGATCTCGGGAATGACGGCCTCCGCCGCCTTCTCGAACCGCGCTTTCAACATGTCCATGGGTAATCGTTTACTGGGTTATAACGTCTTTCAAAGGTAAGGGTTTATGAGGTTTAGTGAATTAAAGGGTTTGCGGGCTTTGCGAGGGCAGTTTAGAAGGTTTAGAAGGTTTAGAGGGTTTAGAGGGTTTAGAGGGGGCGGGTGTAGGAAAGTCGAGAAAGTCGAGACGGTTGAGACAGTTGAGCCGCTCTATGGGAACTGGCCAGCGGCCTAAACTGTCTAAACTGTCTCAACTTTCTAAACGTCCCCAGGTACACGTAAGAGGCCCTTTCCAGGTCGAGACGGTTAAGGCAGTTGAGCCGCGCTATGGGAACAGGCCGGCGGCCTAAACTGTCTAAACTGTCTCAACTTTCTAAACCTCCCTTGGGGCACCCGAGAGGGTCTTTCCAGGTCGAGACAGTTGAGGGAGGCTTTTGCCCTAAGCCTTCTCAACGCTCTAAACTTTCTAAACCAGAACAGGGAGTTGTTGGCGGGAACGCCAACAACGGCAGTTCTGATCTAAACCTTCTAAACCCAGGACTCGGGCATCGCCCGGCACGGGCTACCTTTGCCGCCATGATCGCGATCGACGACGTCCTGCTGAGTGACGACATCGTGCAGAAGCACTTTGTCTGCGACCTCGACGCCTGCCAGGGCGCCTGCTGCTGGGAGGGTGAGTGGGGCGCGCCGCTGCGAAAGGAGGAGGTGGACATTATCCGCAAGCTGTGGCGGAAGGTATCGCCCTACCTGACCGAAGAGAGCCAGGAGGCCGTCAGGAAGCAGGGGTACGGGACGTATTTCGGGGAGGACAAGGACGTGCTGGGCACACCCCTCATCGCCAACGGCGCCTGTGCCTACCTGATCTGGGACGGGAAGGGGATCGGGAAATGCGCCTTCGAGGTCGCCCACGCGGAAGGCAAGATCGACTGGCCGAAACCGCTGTCCTGCCACCTGTATCCGATCCGGGTCAACTACCTGAACAACGGCACCGAGGTATGGAACTACGACCGGTGGAAGATCTGCGCCCCGGCCTGCAAGCACGGCAAGAAGCTCAAGGTGCCGCTGTACAAGTTTCTCAAGGGCCCGATCATCCGGGCGAAGGGCGAGGAGTTCTACGCGCAGCTGGAGGCGTGCGCGGAAGCCCTTGAAACGGATAACGGATAAAGGCGAACGGATAATGGCAAAAGGGTAACTGAAGACTTGCCGTGGTTGGCGTCCTCGCCGACCACAGGAGAAGGTCTTCCGTGATCTCCATTCCTCCGTATGAAAACGATAAACGGCAAAGGGCATAGGGCAGAGCGCATAGGGCATAGGAATTCTGTGGCCTCCCATTGGGTAGCTAAAGGGTAAAAGATCCGGTTGCCGTTAAGCCTGTTTACGTGTTGGGACTGCGCTTTGTGGCTCTGTGAGAACGGACTGACCCTTGTCACCTGCAGACCGATTTCGTTACCTTCAGCACGATTCCGAAGCGCCCATGGAAGCATACGCCCAGGCCCTGACTTATGCCATTCCGGTCTTCCTCGCCCTCATCGCCGCCGAGGCGCTGTGGGCGTGGTCGCGTGGCATGCGGATCAACCGCAGCGCGGATACCATCTCGAGCCTGAGCTCGGGCATGACCAATATCCTTAAGGATGTCCTGGGTCTCTCTATCGCCGTTGTAGGCTATGACTGGCTCGTGCGGCGCGTCGCCATTTTCGAGATCGGCACGGCGTGGTACGTGTATATCATCGCCTTCGTCGCGAAGGATTTCGCCGGGTACTGGATCCATCGGATCGAGCATACGGTAAACATCTTCTGGAACCGGCACATCATCCATCACAGCAGCGAGGAGTTTAACCTGGCGTGTGCGCTGCGGCAGAGCATCTCGGAGGTCTTTTCGTTTATCGGGCTGTTCCTGTTGCCGGCCGCGCTGGTCGGCGTGCCGACGCAGGTCATCGCCGTCATCGCGCCAGTGCAGCTCTTCGCACAGTTTTGGTACCACACGCGCATGATCGGGAAGATGGGCTGGCTGGAGAAGGTCATCGTCACGCCCTCCCACCACCGCGTGCACCACGCGATGAATGCGGAATACCTCGACAAGAACTTCGGCCAGGTCTTCATCCTGTGGGATAAGTGGTTCGGCACCTTCCAGCCCGAGTTGGCGGATGTGCCGCCGGTCTATGGCGTCAAGCGGCCGGTGCATACCTGGAATCCTTTTCTCATCGGTTTGCAACATGTTTGGTTGTTGGTCCGGGATGCCTGGCGCGCGAACAACCTGCGGGACAAGCTGCGGATCTGGTTCATGCCCACGGGCTGGCGGCCGGCGGATGTTGCCGCGCGGTGGCCGGTGGCGGCGGTGGATGATGTTTATGCGTTGCAAAAGTTCGATACGCGATTACCCTCGCCGATCCTGGCCTGGGCTTGGGCGCGGCTGGCCGTCACCCTGGCGTTGATCCTCGATCTTTTCTTTCGCTTCGGCGCGATCGGCGTGCCGGGCGTATATCTCTACGGGTTGTTTCTCGGCGCGACCATTTTTGGGTTGACCGCGATGCTCGACCGGGCGCGGTATGCGGTTATTGCTGATGGACTTGGAGCCGTGCTGGCTATATGGCTGATGGCGAGAGCGGGCGGCACATGGTTTGGGGCGCCGGGTGGCGTGGTGATGGGGGTTGCGACCTTTGCTGTGATGTCGGTCTTTGTATCTGGGATTTCGACGTTGAAGAATCGTTTGCTCAATGCAGATTAATTTTCCGTTTTCGCACGGAGAAACGGAGGCCACGGAGATTGACCAAGTATACTTCCCCTTTTCAGGATGGTTTACATTGCAGGCCGTTGGCCTTTTGCCGTTTACCGTTTGCCGTCTTCGCACGGAGAAACGGAGATCACGGAGCTTGTCAAGGTTTCTTTCCTGTTTTTACAAGGATTGCCATTGCAGGCCGTTGGCCTTTTGCCGTTTACCGTTTGCCGTCTTCGCACGGAGGAACGGAGATCACGGAGACAATCCGTATGTGGTCGGCGCTAACGCCAACCACGGCCAGTCTTCGGAATCCGTTGGCCTTTCGCCGTTTACCGTTTGCCGTCTTCGCACGGAGGAACGGAGATCACGGAGCTTGTCAAGGTTTCTTTCCTGTTTTTACAAGGATTGCCATTGCAGGCCGTTGACCGTTATCCGTTCGCCGTTTGCCGTTTCCCTTTCGCCCTGTTCCCCTGTTCCCCTGTAACCCTTCCTAAGCCCCATGCCGCCTAAAGGATAAATACGCCATCCCCGCACTCCCCAACATCAGCAAGCTGCCGAGAAAGAACGGCGCCCCCGGCAAATACACCGGACTGCCCGGCCGGATGCTCCACGCAAAGAGATTGGTCATCATCGGCGGACCGACGATCGACGTGGCGCTCATGAGCGAGGTCAATGCGCCCTGGAGTTCGCCCTGCTCGCGCGGGTCGACCTGGCCGGTGATGGAGGCCTGCAGCGCGGGCCCCGCAATCCCGCCGAGGCAGTAGGGCACGAGGAAGGCGAGCATCATCCAGCCCTTCGTCGCGAGGCCGAAGAGCAACATGCCGAAAGCATAGAGCAGCAGGCCGATGAAGATGCTGCGCGCATTGCCCAGTCGCGGGTTGATGAAGCGTGTAAGGAGCCCCTGGACGAGGCCGACCAGCAGGCCGACGACGCCGAGCGAGACGCCGATCATGCCCTCGCCCCATTGGAATCGCTCGATCGTGTAGAACGACCAGTTACTCTGCACGGCATGCGCACCGAGGTACACAAGCATCAAGGCGACGAGCAGATAACCAAGGTTCGGATATTTCCGGAGGTGAAGGAGCGAACCCACAGGGTTGGCGCGCTTCCAGTCGAGCGGACGACGGTGTGCTTCGTCGAGCGATTCCGGCAGGATGAAGAAGCCCCACAGCCAGTTGACAAAACAGAGCACGGCGGCCGCGATAAACGGCACCCGCGGGCCCAGGCTGCCAAGCAGGCCGCCGATCACCGGCCCGATGATGAAGCCCATGCCGAACGCCGCGCCGATCATACCGAAATTCTGTGCGCGGTTCTCCGAGGTGCTGATGTCGGCGATGTAGGCCGAGGCCGTCGTGAAGCTGGCGCCCGTCAGGCCCGCGATGACGCGGCCGACAAACAGCCACTCGATCGAGGGTGCCCAGGCCAGCAGCAGATAGTCGAGGAAGAAGCCGAAGAGTGAAACCAGGAGGATCGGCCGGCGGCCATATTTGTCACTCAGGTTACCCACCAGCGGGGCAAACATGAATTGCGTCATGGAAAACGCGAAGAGCAGCCAGCCGTTGAGGCTCGATGCCTCGCCTGTACCCTTGCCCTCCAACTCCATGATGAGCGTCGGCATCACCGGGATGATGAGCCCAAAGCCGATCACGTCGATCAGGAGGGTGATGAAGATGAAGCCGATGGCGGCCTTGCGGTGGGATTTCATGCGGGGCGAATTTACGGAGAACGGTAAACGGATAACGGATAACGGATAACGGATAACGGATAACGGATAACGGATGACGGTGAACGGTAAACGGTAAACGGATAAGGATGAACTGGTAAGTGTTCTGTGGTCTCCCTGGGAATTGCGTAAGGTTGGAAGTTGATGCGGCCTGGTATCTGCTTAGGTGGGGGGTTAGTGCTCGGCGACTCTGTGGGAACCCAAACGGGGATCTCCAGGCAGGAGAGAGGCCTCGGCTCCGCCTCGGCCTGTCATCGAATGTGAAAACATCGACGCACCCCCGGCCGGGGTTTGTTTTGT
>CAYMLN010000171.1:0-5791 GCA_964391045.1 uncultured Saprospiraceae bacterium | reverse complement strand
ACTCGGCTCGCGCTTTTGGCCCGCCAGCCGCGAATCCCTGCCCAAGCAGTTCCTCGACATCACCGGCAGCGGACAGCCGTTGCTGCGCCAGACCTTCGAGCGCTTTGCGCGCTTCGTCCCGCGCGACCATATCTACGTGATCGCCCATGCCGATTACGCCGCGCAGGTCAAGGTCTGCATTCCCGAACTGACCGAAGCACATATCCTGCTTGAGCCATCGCGCAACAATACCGCGCCGTCGATTGCGTATGCCTCGATGAAGCTCTCGGCCCGCCATCCCGGCGGGATATGCATCGTGGCGCCAGCTGACCACCTCATCGCGGATGAAGCAGCATTCCAGGCCGCGATCGGGACGGCCGTGCAGCACGCCATGGGGACAAACAGCATTGTCACCCTTGGCATTGAACCTACCCGGCCCGACACGGGGTACGGATACATTGAATTCAATGAAGCGGACGCGGGATTCGTCAAGCGGGTGCGTGCGTTTCGCGAAAAGCCCGACCTCGCGACCGCGAAGGCATTTCTCGCAGCCGGCAGTTTCGTCTGGAACGCGGGCATCTTCGTGTGGCAATGGGAAACGATCCTCGAGGCGTTTGCCCGATACGCACCACAGATTCACGATACGCTGATTGCAGGGGCAGAAGCATGGGATACCCCTGAGGAAGATCGCTTCCTCGCCGAGGCCTATCCGCGCACGGACCGGATCTCGGTGGATTATGCCATCCTGGAGAAAGCGGACAATGTGTATACGGTTCCCTGCGACATCGGCTGGTCCGATCTCGGCACCTGGGCGTCCCTCTACGAACTGCTTCCGAAGGATGACGCCGGCAATGTCGCGATCGGGACCGCGCACCTCGAAGCGACGAACGCCTCACTGGTGAGTGCCCCGGCTAGAAAGTTGGTTGTCGTAAAAGGCCTGTCGGATTACATCGTCGTCGACACGCCGGATTGCCTGTTGATCTTTCCGAAGCAGGAAGAGCAGGCCATCAAGCAACTCCGCGAATTACTGCGCGACAAAGGCTACGACCAATACCTTTGACCAAAATGCCCCAAAAACGGATCGCGATCGTTGCCAACACGACCTGGAACATCCGCAATTTCAGGTTGAACGTCCTGCGCCGGCTCATCGATGACGGGTATGCTGTCGTCGTCATGGCGCCGGTGGATAAGTTCATCACCTATACGGAACGCATGCCCGAGGTGACCCATGTGCCATTGCGCCATCTCGATCGCGACAGCGTCAATCCCTTCCAGGACCTCTTATTGTGCTGGGAGTTGTACCGGCTGTACGGCATCCACAAGCCGGACCTCGTGCTGCACTATACCGTCAAGCCGAACATCTACGGTGGCCTGGCCGCACGGCTGAGGGGCATTCCGTCCATTGCCGTAGTGACCGGCCTGGGCTATTCGCTTATCCATTCGGGGTGGATCAATATTGTCACCCGTATGTTGTACAAGATCGCCCTGCCGCGCCATCGGCAAGTGGTATTCGAGAATGCCGACGACAAGACCTTGTTCGAATCGCTCGGCCTGGTGCGCAGCCGTCGCAGCGTCGCCGTGAAAGGGTGCGGCGTGGACACGACGTATTTCCATCCAAATGGGATCATTCCCGTGCGGGACACCGTGACCTTCACGTTCATCGGTCGACTCCTCTATGACAAGGGCATCCGCGAGTTCGTGGAAGCCGCCATCCTCGTCGGCGATCGGTTTCCGAATGCGCGGTTCTGGATCGTCGGCGATATCGACCGCGAGAATCCTTCCGCGGTACGCAATGAGGACCTCGTGCGGTGGGTCAAGCATCCCCGCATCCACTATCACGGGGCGACCGACGATATACGTGCCGTGCTTGGCCAGTCGGATTGTGTCGTCTTGCCGTCTTACCGGGAAGGCATGCCGCGCGTCATCATGGAGGCCATGGCCATGGAGCGGCCCGTCATCACCACCGATACTGCCGGCTGCCGTGAAACGGTCGACGACGGGATCAACGGTTATCTCGTGGGCGTGAAGGATGCGAAAGCCCTTGCCGATGCCATGGAGCGATTCCTGCGCCTTGATGCGCCGGCCCGCGCGGCGATGGGTACGGCCGGCCGTGTGAAGGCGTTGCAGGAGTTTGATGACAGGCTCATTGCCGGGCAATACATGGACCTGATCCGGGCCTCGCTGTCATGATCCCGCCCGCGCGCGAGGGAACGTCCGGGCTGCGCGCCCTCTTTCTTCTCTACCACGATCCGTCTTCCTGGGGTTCCGCGGCCGCGCGCAATCATCGCATGGTGCGCGGGATCGCGCAGCGATGCGAACAGGCCTTCGTCCTGACCGCATCGCCACCGCCGTATCCGGACGATCCACATGTGCACGTTCGTTCCGTCTCCAAGGTTGACTATCGCTCCGCTTTTGGCCGGGACCGGCAGGGCGGCGCCTTTCCCGAACGGATCAAGCGGAGTGCGATCGCCCAGTTTGCCATTCGCCTGGTCAATACGTTCCCTGTGAATCTGCTCATCGGGGAAGGTGGCTTTTTCTATATCCTGCGCATGATCCGGGAGGGCGCGAAGGTGATCCGCGACGAACGGATCACGTTGCTCTACTCGTCATACCGGCCCATGGCCGACCATGCCGTGGCGTGGTGGCTCAAGCGACGTTTCCCTGCCTTGACCTGGGTCGCTGATTTTCGCGACCTGCCTGTCGATCCGCATACGCGGCATGTGCTTTTTCCCGGGTGGCACCGGCGATTGTACCGACGGCTGTTTCGGCGGGCAGACATCCTCACGACAGTTTCCGACGGGCTGTCCAGGCACTTGAAGGAGGGCCATCCGCACGTGGTCGTCACGCGCAATGGGTTGCCGGGCGATTGGCGAATGCCGGAGCCGGTCCATAGTCCGCACTTCACGATCGCATATACCGGTTCGATGTTCCTCGATACGCGCGACCCTGCTCCGCTCTTTGATGCGCTGGCCGGCCTGATCAAGGATGGCGGACTTTCCCGCGAGCACGTGCGCATCGTCTATGCCGGCAAGGATGGGGCGGAGTGGCGGCAACGTGCGGAAAGGTTCGGGCTCGACGCGCTCTGCGAGGACCGCGGCCTTGTATCGCCCGAAGAGGCCCGGGCGATACAGCGGGACGCCAATATCAATCTGCTGCTCACGGCTTCCTCTTCAGCGCTCGGGGGTATCCTCACCGGCAAGATGATCGAGTATGTCGCCGCCGGCAATCCGGTGCTGGCGATCAGCAAAGGCCAACGCGATACAGAGATCGACCAACAATTGACGGCCATTTCTCTCGGCCGATGTTTCGCCGGCGGTACTGAGTATCTTGAACAGATTCGCGGGTTCATTTCCAATGAATACCTGCATTGGAAGCGTACAGGCATGAATCGCAAGCCTGCCGACGAAGTCACGGTTCGTGAAGTATTTTCGCCCGCCGGGCTCCTCGAGCCACTCTGGGAAGCCATCTCCCGCTGTTGATGCTTTAAATGAACATGCTTTGAGTTTCCAGCTGCTCCATACCGACACGGCCACGCGCGCCCGCGCAGGCCTGCTCACATTGCCGCATGGCGAGGTCGAGACGCCGATATTCATGCCGGTCGGCACGGCCGGCACGGTCAAGGCCGTCCACCACCGTGAACTCACCGACCAGGTGCGCGCGCAGATCATCCTCGGCAATACGTATCATCTTTATCTGCGGCCCGGGATGGACGTCATCGAGGAGGCCGGTGGCCTGCATGGTTTCAGCACATGGTCCGGTCCGATCCTTACAGACAGCGGCGGCTACCAGGTCTACTCGCTCAGCAAACAGCGCAAGATCAAGGAAGAGGGCGTCAAGTTCAGGTCGCACATCGACGGTTCGCTCCACCTTTTTACGCCCGAGTCGACGATCGACATCCAGCGGACCATTGGGGCCGACATCATCATGGCCTTCGACGAATGCACGCCGTATCCCTGCGAGGAGAAGTATGCGACGCGCTCCATGCATATGACGCACCGCTGGCTTGACCGGTGCATCGACCGGCACCGCGAGGCGCCGGCGAAGTACGGATATGACCAGATCCTCGCGCCGATCGTGCAGGGCAGCACCTATCCGCACCTCCGCAAGATCTCGGCCGAATACATCGCCTCGCGCGACATGCCCATCAACGCCATCGGCGGCCTGTCCGTCGGCGAGCCCGCACCTGAACTCTACGCGATGACAGGTCTCGTCTGCGACATCCTGCCGGCCGACAAGCCCCGCTACCTCATGGGCGTCGGCACGCCGGCCAACATCCTCGAATGCATCGCCCTGGGCATCGATATGTTTGACTGCGTCCTGCCCACCCGCAATGCGCGCCACGGGCTGCTCTACACGTCTCGTGGCAAGGTCCACATCCGCAACGAGAAGTGGAAGCATTGCTTCGACCCGATCGACCCGGACAGCACGGCGGAGACGAGCCGCCGGCATTCCCTCGCCTACCTCCGCCATCTCATCATGTCAGGCGAGGCGCTCGGCGCCATGATCGCCTCCCTCCAGAATCTTTCGTTCTTCCTGACGCTGGTCCGCCAGGCGCGGCAGCACATCCTCGACGGCACCTTCGCCGCGTGGAAGGACGAACAAGTCCGGATCCTCGACCGGACGGCCTGAGGGCTGTATCCCCATTCTTTAAATGCTATTCCCGCTGAACAATGATTTGCGTTCAATCTTGTTCTGTGAAGAATTCTTGACCTTCTTAACGTTATGTAGCGGGGTAATCAGGTGATATCGCGGGATTGATAGGATTGCCTTCGAGGTCAGCATAGCCTTGGATAGGCATAAAAAAAGCTCATGTTTGTGTGCACAAATTGGATAGCAATCCTGTTCGAGCATCCAGCGATACACAAGTGTTTCTTGTCTTGCTTGCGTAGGAAGTTCTTAGTTTTCTAGCGACGCCAGATTGCGCCTATTTAATTGGATACTTCTCAAATAGCGCCACAATATCAATAAATAATGAATTATGATATATATATGTATTGGTGTGTGAAATTTGGAATTATACGATATCTTTAATCAGAATGAAGGCCAAATTGTCGGAAGGTGAAGTCGCAAGTGTAGCCAATGAGATCATAAGTTATTCAGTGGAATGTTAGGATGGAAAATGCTGGAGGGAGTAAAAGGGAGGCCTCCCTTTAGGAGGATAATCAGTTATGCTGCCGTAATTGGTTTGCTGCTCAATCTTGTTGGCAGCCTAATGGAAATGCCTGCGGTTTACTTTGTGGGTGTTCCGTTAGTGTTGTTTTCCGCAATCGGAATATTAGCGACGTCTACACGGGAAGAATTAAAGTGGAGATTGTTTGTCCTGGTGATTGGCACACTTATTATAATTGCTATCATTATGCTATTGAGGCGTAATGGCAATTGATTGCCTGTTGTTGGGTCTACACGAGATTTGTTGTGGCAGTAGTGAGCACGCGGACTAGCGAAATGGTCCTTAAGCCGTATTCCCGTTGATCCGTATTGCGTTTTCCGGCAATTGGGTGTTTCTGGCTGCAACATTTGATAGTTTAGCGGGTATAGAATTGTCCACCAATAACCGGACAATTAAGATCGAGATTCGCAATAGCTTTATGGTTTCGGCCGCCTTCATAGGACGAAGTGATTAGAAATAGGGCCCTTAGGGCCGAGGTATAAACTAGCGCTGGCTTTCAACCCGGCGTAAAATGAGGCCAGGTGAATCGAAGTGCCGTAGGTACGACACATGAACGACATCTCCGTAAGCGTCGTGTAATGTGTAACGTGTAACGTTTAATACAAGGCCGACCCGGGGCCTGATGGATAGATGCGTACAGCA
>CAYMLN010000170.1:0-5825 GCA_964391045.1 uncultured Saprospiraceae bacterium | reverse complement strand
GGCATGTTTATCGGAAGGTCAGGTTGCCTTGGGGTCAAGGGACTACCTTTGGAGGATTGCCCCGAATGATTGATTCACCGTCAAATACCACCAAGCACATGAAAAGAATGATCCTCCTCTTCGCGGTCCTCGCGCTGTCCGCCCATGCCTTGCGCGCACAACGGACCCTGCCGCCTGCCCTGGCGGCCTACTACCATGCCTATGCCGATGTCTTCCGGCCGCTGGGATTCGAGCCGGATGCAGCCGTTGGGCGGATTGCCCATGCAGGCGATCAGCGTAGCTCCGTCCCGCTCACGCTCGATTCGATCCTTTCATTCGTCGAATACCCGGATTCGCTGCCCGAATTCCGGGAAGTATTTACCTATCCTCAGGCCAATGTCGAAGTGGATGTGCAATCCGTTTTCGAAGCGGGCGCATGGACAACCACCGGTCGCACGACACAGTACGCGGATGGCCTTGGGCGGATCACGGAGTTGTTGATCGAAAGTGTCGACTCCCTGTCGGGCGAGTTTGTGCCAAGCCTGCGCACGCTCATCTATCCCCGTGGAGATTCGCCGGTCGATATCGATTCGATCATTCTCCTGGGCTGGGTGCCCGATCTCGGCGAGTACGAGGCACTTTTCATCTCGCGCTATTATTACGACGACCTGGAGCGGATCGATGAAGTGGTGACCACCATCAACTTCTTCGGCCTTGTGTTCAACCAGCTTGACTATTATTCCTACGACGGGGAGGGCCGGCTCGTCCTGATTGAGTCCTTCCTCATGGACGAAGCCGTCACGATCCCGAACACCCGAACGGAGTTCACCTACGATGGCAGCCTGCTCGTGTCGGAGCTCACGCTGGTCAGCGATGAAGTGGGCGGTTTTGATCCGGATACCCGCATTGACTACGACTATACCGCTGAAGGCCTGGCAGATACCGTCGTGACCTACGAATGGGACGCGGTGGCCGAAGACTGGCGCGAGGTGTCCGTCCTGGATACGGATTATGACGCTGCGGGAAAGATCACCGCCGAGACCACGGTGGGGACGGATGAATTCGGGACCGTGACCCGGCAGCGAACCGAGTACGACTACCTCGACGAGGATAACCTGGCCCGAAATTCATTCTACAATTGGGATGACGCTGGCCAAGCCTGGCTCCTCGCCGGACGTTCGTATTACTATTATGCCGAGCTGACGTCCATTGCCCTACCCCGAGATCCGGTCACGCCGCTTGCGCTTTGGCCGAATCCCACCTCCGGACGCGTTCGCCTGGAGACCGGCGACCAGTCCGGTGCGGTGTGGGTCTATTCCCTCGGCGGTCAACTGGTCGATCATCAGGTCCTTACGGCAGGTAACCGTGAACTCGACCTCGGTCGCCTTCCGGCGGGCTTGTATCAGGTGCGCCTCCTCAGCGGTGAACGCATCTATGCCGGCCGCGTGGTCGTGCAGTAAGTCAAACCCGGTCCGCTAAGGACATATGAGATAAAGGCGGGGACCCTCACAGGGTTCCCGCTTTTCTTTTAAAGCCGCTGTCAGGTCATGTGAGCAGGCAGTTGATCTCGTCGGCTTTGCGTCTTGGCGTCTTCTTGGATCGCCGAAGCCTGGGCAGGTTGAGGGCGGATGGCGAAGGTGATGGCGCGAGATGCCGAGGCGCAGGAATAGCGAAAATGGTCAGGATTCTTCTTCCCCCGAAATCGGCCATTCATCCCCCCGAACCCGCCATTCGGTCATGCCCGATTTCAGCCCCGGGTAAACCTCCCGATACATTTGACCCGTCAACGCCGCAGAACCCTTTATCCCGGATCGCGGCGCGGATTCCGGTCCACGGATTGTGTTCACCGCTAACCACTTCGATCATGAAAAAGCCCATCTTCCTTCTCCTGCTCACGCTGCTTGCGCTCCAGCCGCTCGGGGCCCAGCGCCAACTCCCGCCCAGCCTCGTCCCATATGCGGCCAGCTGGACTCCGAAGTTCAACACCCTTTTCCTCCGCGCCGGTTTCGACCTCTCGAAGGCCGACGACCTGGCACGCAGGATGCCCGTCCTGCAATCGCGCATCAGTGCCCTGCGTCTCGATTCGACGATCCAATTCATCGCGCACCCGGATTCCCTGCCGATCGTACGGAATGTGTTTACTTACCCGACTGACCGCTGGGTCGTCGATACCGAATTCTATCCCGACGGGGAAGGTTGGGTCCCCGATATCCAGACCGTGGGGGAAATGTATCGGGCCCCCGATTCGCGCCTGGGCCGTGACGTGGCGATCATTGCCAACCGGTACAACCCGGCCCTCGGGACATGGGGCCCTGATTCCCGTCTCGATATTTTTCCCCGGGGCGATTCGCCGACGCTCATCGATTCCTTTGTGGTCTATGCCATCAACCTTGAGACCGGAATGTATGACCGGCAGTTGGCCACCTGGCGAACCTTTGACGAATTCGATCGTGTGACCGAGGAAGTGACGTCCATCGAGTTCTTCGAGTTCCCGATCTATTTCATCGATGCGTACGCCTACGACGCGGAAGGCCGCCTGATGTCGATCGAATCGTTCAACGATGACGGGACCGAGCCCCTGCCGGCCGGCCTCGAGACCTACGAGTACGACGGTTTCGTCCTGACGGCCGTGAATACACTGGTATCCGACGGGTTCGGGGGCTACATGCAGCAGGATCGCGTCACGTACCGCTATACAACCGAAGGCCAGATTGACACCCTGACGACGTTCCGGTGGGATCTCGAAAAGGAAACGTGGCGGGAAGTGCGTCAGGAAGACCTGGACTATGATGCCGAGCAGCGCCTGGTGACCCGCACAGCGACCTTCCTCGATGATGAAGACAACGGACAGCGCGACCGGCATACATACGCCTACATCCAGGACGAACAGTTCCAGGTGACCACAAACTGGTTCTGGAGCGGCGACCTTTCGGATTGGCTCGTCGAGGATCGCACCTGGTATTACTATGAGGACGTTCTTTCGGCCAACCCCGAGCCTCAGCCTGTCGTCCTCGACCTGGAGGTATGGCCGAATCCCACCGCCGGCCAGGTGAACCTCGCGCTCGAGGGGACGGATCACTTGGTTAGCGTCTATGGCCTCAATGGCCAGGTGCTTCGCCAGGTAAGCCTCTCCCAAGGCAACCCGCGTATCGATCTGTCCACCCTGCCGCCGGGCCTTTACCAGATCATGGTCCGCAACAGCGAGGGGCATTTCGCCGGCCGCGTGCTGGTCCAGTAAAGAAGGATCGGGAGTGATCCCGGCCATTGATCCATCACCCACTTTTCCTTCGCAGCGCGAACACACGTCATGCGAACACCCTGCACGCCTCCCGGTCGACCGACCCGGAGGCGTTGCGGTTTTAGTCCGGCACCAAGCCGTGGCTTCAAGGGGCGATTGGGCAATCGCAACATGCCAGTCGGATGTGACGTCCCGGCCTACAGCGCGGTGAAAGGGCATCGTACCCGTCCTGATTTCTTCGGCCGTTTAGCGGCATTCGTCGGGCGGAATCGGGCATCGGGTGGTGTTCGATTTTCGACCCGATGGAGCCCCGTCTACATTTGATCTGTCGTTCGGATACACCTTGAATTTCATTGGCCAAGCATCCGGACGGAACGAGAAAACAACGAAGACAAGAACCCTGCTTAACGAATTGACCATGAAAAACACAACGCTCCTCCTCGTCCTCCTTGCCCTCCTGGGATCCCGTGCCCATGCCCAGCGGCCGTTGGCGCCCGCCCTTCGCGACGTGGCCGCCGAATGGCCCGCGGAGATCCGCGAGGTATTGGCCGAAGCCGGCTTCGCCGCAGACGGGACGATCCTGCCGGACATGGACATGCGCCGCGCCGCCCGGCCTTACCCGCATATCCAGTACGACACGACGCGGGTGTTTGAGGGATTTCCGGATTCCGTCCAGGTCGCCATGATCGTGTATGCGTATCCTGTTCCCGACATGCGCGTGGCTACCCTGTACCGGGTGGACGGTAAGACCTCGCGTCCCGTCTCCCGGCTGGAGACCGTGACGGATGCCCTCGGCCGCGTCACGGAGGTGAATGCCTATCGCGCCCTCGGCCGGGAGACATTCGAGCCGCAGGCGCGCCTGCGGGTCTTTCCCCGCGGCTTCTCCGCGACGGCATGCGATTCGTTGACCGTCGAACAGTGGTCAGCCGCCAGCAGTTCGTTCGCGTCCGTCTTTCGTACGGCCAACCTGTTCGACGCACATGGCCGCGTCATCGAGTCACGCACATCCGTCGGGGATTCCGACGTCTTTCGCGACGTGATGAACTACGGCGCGCAGGATCGCCTCCTCAACCGCGAAACGACGCGCAACGCCGGGCAGGGTGACGTGCCGATGCAACGGGAGACCTTTGTTTACGAAGGAGGACGGTTGTTGTCCTCCACGGTCTTCCACCCTGACAACCAAGGCAGCTGGGCGAAGGCGACCCGGAAGGAGTATGCCTACCTGCCGGAGGCACGCCAGCGGTCGGTGATCGCCATGCGCTGGGACGATGCCACCCGTGCGTGGGTCGTGCGTCGCGTCGAACATGCGGAGTACGACGCCGCCGAGCGCGTGACGGCAGCAGTCATCATGTCGGTTGACGACCAGGGCACCCGAAGCCGCCGGCGGGCCACATACGCTTACGGGCGCTCGGGACAACCCGTCCGGTCTGCGACCTATGCCTGGTTTGATGAGGGGAAGTCCTGGATCAAGGACGGAGCCGCCCGCCACACCGAGGTAAGCCCGTTTGCCGCCGACGAAACTGCGGCGCAGGGCCTTGAAGCCTTGTTCATCCGTCCAAACCCGGCAAAGGGCGCCGTCCAACTCCTGCTCACCGGTTCGACCAATGCGGTCTTCGTCTACACGCTCGCCGGGCAGCTTGTCGGCCAGTACACGCTGCCGCCGGGCCAGAAAGTCCTCGACTTGAGCAACCTGCCGGCCGGGACCTACCAGGTGCGCGCCCGCAGCGACGAGGAGTACTATTCAGGCCAGCTGTTCATCCAGTGACCGGCTTTATAACTGATCTCACTCACCTCACCCGCAAATCCCATGTTCATGCATTGGTCAAGTCAAGCCATCGCCCTGTCGCTGGTCCTCTTCCTCTTCGCCCTCACGGCCGCCTCCTGCGAGAAGGAGGAGCTTGTGACCCCGGAGGCGATCACCGCCGAGCTCGAAGGAGATTGGCGCATCAATTCCTACATCCGGAATGGTGAAGAGTATCTCGGCACCCGCATCGAGTCCGCGACCATCACTTTCGCGCCTGCGGATCCGTCATCCGGAACCTTCCTGCACCGCATCGCCTACGTGGACACCGAGCTCATCGCGCTCGCGGGCCGGTACACGATCGATGCGCGAAAGGAGGAGGTGCGGCTCAACTTCGACGACGTGCCGGTCACCGCGGTCGTTATGCTTCACGACGGCAGGCTCACCTGCAGGAGCCGGACAAACGGATACCCGATGGCCATCGATGCCGTCAAGCGCCGTTAAGCTTGGCCATAACCTGAATATCCATCCTTCGTTTCATCTTTGTTGAGCGTCCTGCGGGCCGCAACTGCCCCTGATCCGGTGTCATGAATCCAGTCCTCATCCGTCTACGCGTTGTCCTTGTCGCCGTCATCGGCTTCGCCCTCATGGGCTGGGATGTGGCCGCGCAGGCTTCGGCGGCTTCCCCCCGGATGAGCCGCAAGGACAGCCTGTGGCAGGTCTGGAACGATACATCGCAACCGGATACCAACCGGCTGAAGGCGATCCAGGCACTCACCTGGCCGATGCTCACAAAGGACCTGGACTCCGTGTTCCTGCTGGCCAGCCGGCAACTCGACTTTGCCCGGCAGGTGAACAACGACCGGT
>CAYMLN010000169.1:4067-5836 GCA_964391045.1 uncultured Saprospiraceae bacterium | reverse complement strand
CAGACCGACTTCTTTGCCCTCAAGGGCCAGGTCCAAGGACTGCTTCGACGCCTTGGCATCCGGACCTGGGCATCCGCCCCGCTGGCGCCGGACGCGAGCTGGGCCTATGGCCAGGATCTTTCGGCCGGCGGCTTGTCGCTCGGGCGATTCGGTCGATTGGCGGGCAATCTGGCGCGGTCGTTCGATGTCCGGCAGCCGGTCTTTATGGCCGATCTGCTGGTCGAGCCGCTGGTTGCCCTGGCGGAGCGGCAGGCTACCGTCGTCCGGGAGATCAGCCGATTCCCGGCCGTGGTCCGGGACCTGGCCGTCATCGTCCGCGAGGAAACGGCCTTCGGGGACATCCTGGCCGTCGTCGAGGAAGCCGGAGGCGCCTGGCTGTCGCGGACGGAGGTGTTTGACGTCTACCGCCATGACGAACACGTCGGACCAGGCCGGAAGAGCATTGCCCTGCGGTTTACCCTCGAGAATCCGGATGCCGTACTCACGGACAAGGACATCGACGACTGGTTTGGCCGCGTGCAGCGGGCCGTCACAGGCACCCTCGGCGCCGGGATCCGGAAGTGATCGCCCTTTCGGACTGTTTCCGGGTGGGGTATTGACCGTTC
Source organism: uncultured Saprospiraceae bacterium (assembly GCA_964391045.1). Classification (GTDB taxonomy): domain Bacteria; phylum Bacteroidota; class Bacteroidia; order Chitinophagales; family Saprospiraceae; genus Opimibacter. Next base: position 5,231 of record CAYMLN010000169.1, on the reverse strand, counting down.
GGGTGGGGTGGGCTGTTCCCGGCAGTGCCTTTCAATACTGTAAGAAATGCGTTTCCAGCCGGTTACGCATGCGGATTTTTCCAGTATCGGCCATTTCCGTAGTTTCGCGCTATATTTAACAGGTTATGACTACCCCGGGGGAGTTGATCAAGGATATTCATGCACGCTTGGATCGTATGGTCCGGGCGTACCGCACCCTGGCGGAAGCAAATCGTAAACTCGAAACTGAAAATAAATCACTGGCCCAGCGCCTCGACGAGGCCCGGAAGGCACAGGAGAAATTGAATCAACGACTGGATACCATACACCAGGGCGCACTCAAGGATCAGAAAGGCATCGAGATCTGGAAAGCGGAGACGCGGAAAGAAGTGCGCGCCATTCTGAAAGACGTGGAGAAATGTTTGCCCCAAGTGGAAAGCCTGCTGGAAAAAAGTAAGTGATGCTGCGAATCGAAGCGAACATCGCCGGCCGGACCATTCCCCTGAAGGTCACCCCCGAGGAAGAAACCCTGGTGCGCACTGCCATTGACGAGGTCAACGCCCGCCTGCAGCAATACCAGTCCGAATATGCCCAGAAGGATATTCAGGACTGCATGCTGATGGCCCTGCTGACCTACGCCGTCGATCACCAGAAGGCCCAGGCCCGGATGGTCGATGAAACCGACGTGCGCGCGTTGTCCGATATCCGCGACCAACTCATGGTCCTGGAATCCCAGTCCGACGATTAACCTGTCCCTCCGGTGCATCTCAGGTTGCAGGCCAGCCATATCAACCTATTGTTGACCTAAACCTAACGTTCACCATGACCTCACTCATTATTGGCGTGGTCGGCGCCATTGTCGGCCTCGGGGCCGGTTTCGGCCTGGCCATGTTTGTCATACGGGGCGGCCGCAAGCGCATCCTCGAGGAAAGCAACCAAAAGGCCGACCTGGCCATCCAGGAAGCCCGCCTCACGGCCAAGCGGATCACCGACGAAGCCGAGACGAAGGCGGAGAAGGTCCTCGCGCAGGCCGACGCCAAGCACGAACAGATCAAGAACAAGAAGATCCAGGAAGCCAAGGATAAGTACGCCAGCCTCAAGGCGCAGTTCGAGACAGAGAAAGCCCAGCACAAGCTGGAGCTGAAGGACCGCGAGGTCGACGTCGTCAAGCGGGAAGAAGACCTG
>CAYMLN010000169.1:0-4057 GCA_964391045.1 uncultured Saprospiraceae bacterium | reverse complement strand
CGCCGCCCGCGCCGAAACGATCGAGGCCCGCGATGCCGAGATCAAGGCCATCAAGGAGAACCTGGAGAAGCAGCTCAAGGTGGTCCAGAAGCGCAAGGAGGAACTCGACCAGTCGACCGAGAAGATCATCCAGGAGCTCGAGACCATCGGCAAGCTGACGGAGGCGCAGGCCAAGGAGCAGCTCATCGAGACCGTCCGCGCCAGGGCGGAGACCGAAGCCATGGCCGTCGAGAAGGAAGCCATCGCCAACGCCAAGGCGAATGCCGCCAAGGAAGCCAAGAAGATCGTCATCCAGACCATCCAGCGGATGTGTGCGGAATACACGATCGAGAACACCGTGTCGGTCTTTAACCTCGAGTCCGACGACATCAAGGGCCAGATCATTGGCCGCGAAGGCCGCAACATCCGCGCGCTCGAGGCGGCGACCGGCGCCGAGATCGTGGTCGACGACACGCCTGAGGCGATCGTCATTTCGAGCTTCGATCCCATCCGCCGCGAGATCTGCCGCATCGCGCTCAAGCGGCTGGTCGCCGACGGCCGCATCCACCCGGCCCGGATCGAGGAGGTCGTCGCGAAGGTCAAGAAACAGATGGACGAGCAGATCGTCGAGATCGGCGAACGCACCGTGATCGACCTGGATATCCACGGGCTCAATCCGTACCTGGTGAAGATGGTCGGCCGGATGCGTTTCCGCTCCTCCTACGGCCAGAACCTACTCAAACACTCGATGGAGACGGCGAACCTCTGCGGCACGATGGCCGCCGAACTCGGCCTCAGCCCGAAGCTGGTCAAACTGGCCAAGCGGGCCGGCCTCCTGCACGACATCGGCAAGGTGTCGGAAGAGGAGTCGGAACTGTCGCACGCCATCCTCGGCATGCAACTGTGCGAGAAGCACGGCGAGCAGCCGTTTGTCTGCAACGCCGTCGGTGCGCACCACGATGAGATCGAAATGAACAACATCATCTCCCCGATCGTGCAGGCCTGCGACGCCATCAGCGGCGCCCGGCCGGGCGCACGCCGGGAGATCCTGGAGAGCTATCTCAAGCGGATCGGCGACCTCGAGGACCTCGCCATGGCCTTCGATGGCGTCCAGAAGGCCTATGCCCTCCAGGCCGGCCGCGAACTCCGGGTCATCGTGGAGAGCGAAAAGGTGTCCGATGAGTTCGTCGACGACCTGTCGTTCATGATCTCCCAGAAGATCCAAAATGAAATGCAGTACCCCGGCCAGGTCAAGGTGACCGTGATCCGGGAAAAGCGAGCGGTCGCCTACGCCCGCTAAAGATCGGAGCCGCCCTCGGGCGGCTCTTTTTTTTATCCGGAGGTCCTGGAAAAAGATAGACCGGATAGGGGCGACTCGCCCCTTTCTCCGTACCTTTGCGCCTGATTTTCACGATACCCTCTAATAATGAAGGCATTACGAAATCGGGTAGCCGGGATCGGGCTTTTTTTCGCCGCCCTGGCGGTGATTTTGGGGCCCGTTAACGCTTCGGCCCAGGAGCAACATCAGACCGGTCACGGCCAGGAGGCCCACGGTTCGGATACGAGTGCCGTCGATCATGCCACGACCGCGCAGGCGGGCCATGCCGATGCCACCCACGACGCCCACGCCGAAGGCCATGCCTGTCATTTCCACGGGGATGTCGAGGAGACCGCCTTCGACGCTACGGCCACCGCTTTCCATCACATCTCCGATGCCAACGTATATAGCATCGGCCCGCTGCAGATCCCGCTTCCGTGCATCCTTTATGCGCCGGGACAGGGTCTCGAGATCTTCTCCTCGTCCAAATTCGGATTCGACAAGATCGGCCACGGGGACGGCCGCAAGGCCTATAACCGCTACGTGCTCGATGCCGGCGCGGTGAAGCGCGTGCAAGATGCCGCGTTCCCGATGGGTGAAGTCGAGCTGGAAGGTTTCCTTCACCAGGAAGAAGAGGTCAACGGCAAGAAGAAGTTTGTCGCCTACGCCTGTTACGGGGGTAAGCACTACAAGCTCGATGCCCAGAGCACGGCCGATGGCGGCCTGTTTGGCGGCGGGATGACCTCCTTCTACGATTTCTCGATCACCAAGAACGTGGTGTCCATGATGCTGATCTTCGGCCTCATGGTCTGGATGTTCCTCAGCATCGCAAAGGCCTACAAGCGCCGCGACAACATGGCGCCCGCCGGACTTCAAGGATTTATCGAACCGATCATCCTCTTCATCCAGGACGAGGTCGCCAAGCCGTTCCTCGGGCCGAAGTGGGAGAAGTTCCTGCCGTTCCTCCTGTCGCTGTTCTTCTTCATCCTCGGGCTCAACCTCTTCGGACAGGTACCGATCCTCGGGGGAAGCAACGTCACAGGTAACCTGGCCGTCACGCTGGTGCTCGCGCTGATCACCTTCGTCGTGGTCAACATCAACGGGAACAAGCATTACTGGGGGCACGTCTTCTGGATGCCGGGCGTTCCGGCCGCGATCAAGGTGGTCATCCTGACCCCGGTCGAGGTACTGGGCCTCTTCATCCGCCCGTTCACCCTCATGCTTCGTCTATTTGCCAACATCACCGCCGGGCACATCGTGATCCTGTCGTTCGTCGGTCTCATCTTTTTCTTCGGGAAGATGGGCACGAGCATGGGTGGCGTGGTGGCCGGCACGGTCGTCGCCATCCCCCTGACCATCTTCATGATGGCCATCGAGCTGATGGTGGCGTTCATCCAGGCATTTGTATTCACGTTGCTGACCGCGTCCTACATCGGTGCGGCCACCGAAGAGCATCACCATGCCGAAGGGCATCATCATTGATCCGTAACACATTCAATCCTCATATCATGACAGGTTCTATTGTAGCATTGGGCATGGGGCTGGCCGCCATCGGCGCCGGCATCGGGGTAGGCACCATCGGCGGCAAAGCCATGGAGGCCATCGCCCGCCAGCCGGAAGCCGTTGGAGACATCCGCTCCAACATGATCCTGACCGCCGCCCTCGTTGAAGGCGCTGCGCTCATCGGCATCATCATGGCCTTCCTCGTCGCCTGATCTCGACAAACCGAATCCCCGGATGCCCCGCGATTGGCGGGGCGACCGGGGCTCTTTTGCGTACACAACCCTTGATTTAAAAGATACCATCCTATGGAGCTCTTCTTTCTGGCCGATTTCAATGTCGCCCGCCCGGGGTTCGGTCTCCTGTTCTGGTCGTTCCTCATCTTCATCCTTTTCTGGGGGATCATCGGCAAGTTTGCCTTCCGCCCGATCAAGGACGCCCTGAAAAAACGCAATGAGGATATCCAGTCCGCCCTCGATGAGGCCCGCAACGCGCGGGAAGAGATGTCCCGCTTGCAGAGCGACAACCTACGCCTGCTCAACGAGGCCCGCGAGGAGCGCGCGTAGATGCTCCGCGAGGCCAAGGAAGCCGGCGACAAGCTGATCAGCGATGCCCGCAACAAGGCAAAGGAAGAGGCCCAGAAGATCGTGGCCGACGCCCGTCTCGAGATCGAGAACCAAAAGCATAAGGCGATCACCGAGGTGAAGAACCAGCTCGGCCAGATCTCCGTCGGCATCGCCGAGAAGCTGGTTCGCCACGAACTGGCAGGCGGCGCCGAGCAGAAGAACCTCGTCGACAAGCTGGTCGACGACATCCAGTTGAGTTAATCCCGGTTCGCCCGAACAACAACCCTATATGTCCAGCTACAGAATCGCTTCCCGGTACGCCAAGTCGCTGATCGACCTGGCCATCCAGCAAGATAAGCTGGAGTCCATCCTCGGCGATGTGGAAGCGTTTGCCGCGATCAGCCGGCAGCGCGACATGGCGCTGCTCCTGAAGAGCCCCGTCATCAAGCCGGACAAGAAGGCCGCCGTCCTCAAGGCGATCTTCCATGGCAAGGTGGACCCGCTGACATACGCGTTCATGGAGATCCTCCTGCGCAAGGGCCGCGAGGCATACCTGCCGGAGATCGCGGTGGACTTCCTCCGCCAGTACCGCGACATCAAAGGCATTACCATCGTCGGCATCACCTCGGCCGCGCCGCTGCCCGAGGCTACCCTCGAGCAGATCCGCCGCAAGCTGGTAGACAGCAAGCTCACG
>CAYMLN010000168.1:0-5839 GCA_964391045.1 uncultured Saprospiraceae bacterium | reverse complement strand
GTGACTGGTTGTCCACGCCATCGATGATCTGCAGCGAGCGCACCGGGCTGGTGCTGTTGAACCCGCGGGTGTTGATCACGGTAAAGCCCATACTGGCGGTGGTCAGGTCCACGCCTTTCAGGGCGCCGAGGCCTTCGTAGAAATCATTCGACGTGGACTCCTTGATCGCCGTCAGGTCGAGGGATTCGACTGTAAGGGGAGATTCCTTCTGTTTCTCGAGGATGCGGCTGCCCCGGACCTCGACGGCCTCGATGAGCACGCTTGTCGGGGAGAGACGGATCCGCAGGTATTCGCCGGCCTGGGTGACCGACACGAGACGCGTCTCATAGCCCGTGTAGCTGATACTCAGGTCAACCGGCAATGCCCGGTCGACACGCAAGTTGAATTCCCCGTCAAAATCGGTGACCACGCCCGTGCTGGTACCGGCGAGGATCACGTTGGCGCCGATCAGCGCTTCGCCAGATTCGTCATCCAGGACAACGCCCTTGATCAGGGTCTGCGCGATCAGGCCGCCGGTGAGCGAAAGGAAGAAGAACATGGAGGCCAGTAGCCAAATTCGAACCATGGACGGCGAGGTTGATGAGACGATGGCGGGCGGTGTGTAATAATTTAGAATTCAGGTAGTTGTGGCGTTTGTTCGACGTGTGGATTGGAGAAAGGTAACATTAAATTTGAGATTGCTCCGGGAATTTACAGCGTCGTCGGGCGTGCCCGGATTTCAGCGTACTTTGCCCTCGCTTCCGGTTGCGCCCGTTGGAATGACGGGATGCCCTGAAGCGCCGTCCGCAGCGCCATGGACCTTCACGTCGTTTGCTTTGCCGTTCCTTTTCCGCCCGATTACGGCGGCGCCATCGAGGTGTGGCATCGCCTGCGCGCGCTGGCCGCCGAAGGGGTAAGGGTACATGCGCATGCATTTGTCTACGGACGCTTTCAACCGCGGGCCGAACTGGAAGCCCTGGCGGCGCAGGTTGACTACTATCCGCGCACGCTTTCGTCCGCCGTGATGCGGGGCGGCTTTCCGCTTTCGGTTCATATGCGGCAATCCGCAGTCCTGCTCCGTCGACTTCAGGCAGATCACATCCCTGTATTGTTTGAAGGTGTACAAACCACCGCGTGGGCAAAGGTCCTGGAGGGTCGCCGGCTCTTCTTGCGGGCACACAACATCGAGCACCAGTACTACGCAGGCCTGGCCGCGCGGTGCTCCGGACCCGCACACTGGCTCTATACGCGCGAATCCGCCGCGCTGGCCCGCTACGAGCCGGCGGTGGCCCGGCGTATGCAGATGGTTTTCGCCATCTCGCCGGCCGACCAACAGTGGTTTGCCGACCAGGGAATCAGGGCTGAACTCCTCCTGCCTTTCCATGGCTATGACCATCCGGATCTGCCTTCCGGGCGCGGAAAGTATATTCTTTACCAGGGCGACCTTTCCCTCGAGGTCAACCAACGCGCCATCCTCGAGGTCATCGCGCTGGCACCCCCGAGGCCAGACCGGCCGCTCGTCGTCGCCGGACGTCAGGGGAATACGCGGTTCGAAGCACGGATCCGGGCGCTGCCAAACATTATCCGTCATACGGATGTTTCCGCTGAGATGATGATGCGACTCATCCGGGACGCGCAGGTGACGGTAATCCACAGCCTGCACGCCGCGGGCATGAAATTGAAATTGTTCGCGGCCTTGTACCAGTCCCGCTTCGTCGCGGCGTCGCCGAAAGACGTGACCGGAACGCCGCTTGACCAGGCTGTGCACACATACACGCCGGATACGTTGAATGCCTTGCTTGACGTGCTCTGGCTGCGCGATTTCGACCCGGAGGAAGTGGCGCGCCGGACCATCATCCTCGCCGGGCTGCCCGACGATCGGGCCAAGGCCCGCCAAATCATCCGATATTTGTGATGTTATGATGTCTGCCCCCGATACGCTCAGCCGCCTCATGCAACAGGATCCTGCCATCTCGGATCATCCGCGCCTGGCCACCATCCGCGACGCCGTGCTGGACGGCCGCCGGATCACGGACGAGGACGCCCTGGTCCTCTTCGAGGAAGCGCCCCTGCCGTACCTCAGCCTCCTGGCCGATGCGGTACGGACCCGGATGTCCGGCGACAAAACCTTCTTCAACCGGAACTTCCACATCGAGCCGACTAATGTCTGCATCTATACGTGCAAGTTTTGCTCGTACTCGCGGCTGATCAAGGAGCGTTCCGACGGTTGGGAGCTGACCCTCGAGCAGATGCTGGATGTCGTGCGGAAGTACGACGGTCAGCCGGTCACGGAGGTGCACATCGTCGGTGGCGTGATGCCGCAGTACGACCTGGACTTTTACTGCAAACTTTTTTCAAGCATCAAGGCGCACCGGCCCGACCTCCATGTCAAGGCGCTCACGCCTGTGGAATATCATTACATCTTCAAGAAGGCCAAGGTCAGCTATGAAGAGGGTCTTCGCCGCATCCTGGAAGCCGGCGTCGACAGCCTGCCCGGCGGCGGTGCGGAGATCTTCCACCCCGAGGTTCGTGAGGTCATCTGCGGGGACAAATGCGACGGCGACCAGTGGCTGCGCATGCACGAGATCTGGCACGGCTATGGCCGCCGGTCGAATGCGACGATCCTCTATGGCCATATCGAGACCTACGCGCACCGTATCGATCACCTGCGGCGGCTGCGCGAGTTGCAGGACCGCACAGGCGGGTTCCAGACCTTCATTCCGCTGAAGTTCCGCAACCAGGACAACGAGATGTCGAACGTACCCGAGACGACGGTGGTCGAGGATATGCGGATGTATGCGGTGAGCAGGATCTACCTCGACAACTTCCCGCACCTGAAAGCCTATTGGCCGATGCTCGGCCGCCAGATGGCGCAGATGACCCTGTCCTTTGGCGTCGACGACCTCGACGGGACGATTGACGACACGACCAAGATCTACAGCATGGCGGGTTCCGAGGAGCAACACCCGGCCCTGACCACGTACGATCTCGTCAGCCTGATCCGGGGCGCCGGGCGTCGCGCGATCGAGCGCGACACGCTGTACAACGAACTGCAAGACTGGACGGACCACGACTTCTCGGAAGACAAGGAGTACAAGGGATATTTCGAACTGCCGGTGCTGAGCTGATGACGACGGCCAAGCATCGCATCGCGCTCGTCGAGTACCTCAACACGCGACCCTTCACGGAAGGCTTGCGTCTCGCCGGGATGGACCGGGTTCATGACCTGCTCTTTGGTCCGCCCTCGGCGTGTGCGCGGCTCTTCGCCGAAGGTCGGGCCGACATCAGCCTGTGTCCTGTCGGGGCGCTGGGCAGCGTCGGGGAGTACAAGCGTTGGAGCGACTATTGCATCGGCGCCGACGGCCCGGTGCGAACGGTCGTCCTGTTCAGTCGCGTGCCGCTGGACGAGATCCGCCGGGTGCGGCTCGACGATCACTCGCGTACGTCGAACCTGCTGCTATCGATCCTCGCGGCGCGGCACTGGAAGACGGACTGGACCTTCTACACGGACAAGGGTGAGGCATTGCCGGAATCGGCGCTGATGATCGGCGACAAGGTCTTCGCGGCCGAGTCCCATTATCCATACAAGTATGATCTCGCCGAGGCGTGGACCCGCCTCACCGGATTGCCCATGGTCTTTGCGGTCTGGATTGCCCGACCGGAAGTACCGGATGACCTTTTAGCCAAACTGAATGCCGCTTTCAAAGCCGGTATGGATTGGATCGATACAGCGCCCGACGTGCTGACCGCTGATCAACTGGACTATTTCCGACACTCGATCGCCTATGGTTTCGGAGAACGACAACAAGCGGCGATGGAGCTATACCTGCAGTGGGCCGCCGAAACGCCCTCCATACCGGTACACACGCAACCCATCCTGCCATGATCATTGAACCCACGACCTACGGCCTTCGGCCTGATGATGTTCGGGCCATCCTCGGCCACCTCGAAGCGGGGCGGATCGGGATCGTGCCGACGGACAGCGTCTTCGCTTTTTGCGGGCGCGCGGACCGGAAGGATGCCTATGCAGCCATCTGCCGGATCAAGCATCTCGATCCCCGTGACGCGATGATGAGCCTCGTCTGCCGCGATTTCAGCCAGGCCTCGGATTGGTTCGCGCAGTGGGATACCTCCACGTTCCGCATCCTCAACCGCAACCTTCCGGGGCCGTTTACCTATATCCTCCGCGCAGGCCAGCGCATTCCCGGGCACCTCGCCAATCGCGCGGGCACCCTGGGCCTGCGCATCCCGGATCACCCGGTGCTCAAGGCGCTCCAGCAGGAGCTGGACGCCCCGTTGATCGTCAGTTCGGTCCGGTCGGACGATGACATCGTCGAGTACTTCACGGACATGTACGAACTGATCTCGGTATTCGAGAAGCAGGTTTCGTTTATCGTCTCCGACACGGAAATGGTCCAGGAAGCCTCAACGGTCGTCGACCTGACGGGCGACGAGCCGATCGTCCTGCGGCAATCCGGGTTTGCCCCGCGGCTTTGACCTACACCAGGCTGTTGATTCCCAAAAATATGACCACATAGAGCCATACGGCATCCAGGAAATGCCAGTACCAGGCCAGGTGCCTCACGCGCCGTTCGCGCCTGTCGTCGAGGAAAAGCAGGGCCATGGAGCCTTCGGCGGAAGCACGTGCGAGCGGCACGAGGGCATGAAGCAGGAAAGGCAGGCCCGCCGCCACATGGAGGAGATGGAGGATCGACAAGGCGTAGAGATAGCCGTAGCCGGGCGATGTGGCCGGCATCGCATCGTGTGCGAACAACATGCGCCAGGCGATCACCTGCCCGGCGAGGAAGATAAGGGTGATCCCCAGCGTAAGCCATCCCCAGCGGAGCGTGCCCGCCTCGTCACGCTGCCGGAATGCGGTCGTCCACCGATGCATGGTCCCGCTGGCCGCAAGGAGGACGATGGTGTTCACGTAGAAGAGTAAAGGGACCCCCGCGGCGGGATTGCCCTTCACGGTGCGGACATAGACAAACGCCGCACTGAGCGCGAGGAATGCGGCAGACAACCCACTCATCAGTAAGACGAGGATGACGGACGAGGGATGGATCAGGTAATTACGCTCCGGATGCAAGGATGTCGAGGTGTGATGGAATCCGCGGCAAAGTAAAGGGTGCAGCCCATTGCCACGCAAGGCGGGGATGCGACAATTCGTGCCCGGGATTCGGGGTACCTTTGTTCTGTTAAACCAAGGACGATGAAACGGACGATTTGGATGATCGGGTTGAGCATGCTGATTCATGGGCTGATGTCCGGGCAGGACCGCCGTCAAGTGCCCGTCGAGGCGGACGATCGCCTGCTGGAGATGGCTTGGGCGGGCGGGTTTAACGCGCCGCAATTTTCCAATATCGACCTCAACCGGGACGGCATCCAGGACCTGATCGCCTTTGACCGGCAGGGCGACCAGATCCGGACCTGGCTGCGTATGTCGGCGTCAGGGCTTTGGCGGATGGACTGGACGTATACGGGTCAATTCCCACCGGTCACCGACTGGCTCCTGGTGCGCGACTATGACGGGGACGGAGTCGAGGACCTCTTTACCGGATCATCATCCATCGGGATTCCTGGCGTGGCCATTTTCAAGGGCGCCGTCAATGGCGGAGTATGGTCGTGGATTCCGCAATTGGATCGCGGCAAAGCCTACCTTCAAGTTCCTGCCGGACCGGCGCTGAGTAACCTGTACGTGTCCTGGGACGACATTCCGTCCATCGATGACATCGACGGCGACGGCGACCTCGACATCCTGGCCTTCGAGCCGGGCGGCACGTTCATCGCCTATTACCGCAACCAGTCCGTCGAATCAGGGTGGGGAAGGGACTCCCTCCGCTTCCTGCTCGAGGACAAT
>CAYMLN010000167.1:0-5841 GCA_964391045.1 uncultured Saprospiraceae bacterium | reverse complement strand
TCTCCCACCTCGACCTGACAGCCTTGAACGCGGTCCTGTTTCCCGACTCCGCCGCGATCCGCCAGGGGCAGCTCAATGGCCAGATCAGGTATGCGGCCGGACGGCAACTCGATATGACAGCCTCCGTTGACAGCCTCGTGATTGACCAGGCCGGACCGGTCTTCGTGACCGCGAGCGCCGCGACGGCGCAGGAGGATATTCCTTTCGAAATCCACCTGAAGAGCGATGCGAATGCCATCCGGGCAGATGGCCGATATGACATGGCAAGCGGCGAAGTGGATGCATCCGTCGGCGTGGACATGGACAGCCTGGGGGAATTCAGCGAGCTGGTCCGCGATGTGCTCGGCAAATTGGGTGGATCCGTGCGTGGCGATGCCCGGATAACGGGTCAGTTGCAAAAACCCGTCATCAATGGCGCCCTTTCGTTCACGGATGTCCGTTTCACGACGGTCGATCCGGAATTTGCATTCCTGATCAAGGACGAAAAGATCACTCTCGATAACAACGCATTGCGGATCGACACATTCGAGATCCTGGACGAAGATGGACGGCCGCTGACGATAAATGGTCGGTTCGATGTTCCGGACCTTTCGCATTACCAGTATGACCTCACCATCGCCACCGATGGATTCGCCCTCATGGATGTACCGGCATCCTCGGCGAACCCGCTTCGGGGTCTCCTGATGATCGCCAGCGATATCCGGCTGGCCGGCAACGAAAGAGACCGGAAGATCACAGCCGACATCAATGTCATGGACACGACAAGCCTCATGTACGTCATGGCGAACACGGATGTGGCGCTGATCAACGCCAAGGGAATCGTCGAGTTTGTTCAGCCCGAGGACTTGCTCGACACGGCCGCCCTGTCCGGATCGATGACGTACTACGATTCGGTTGTCGCGAATCTCCCCGAACTGGATATGGCGGCGAAGATCACGATCGGGGACAGCGCCCGGCTCCGGGTGGTGACTAACGCGTACTCCGGCGATTTCTTTGAGACGCAAGGCGGCGGAAAGCTCGAGGTGGACCTCGACCGCACGGGGAATGTGCGCATGGCCGGCACCTACACGGTTCGTGACGGCATGTACCGGCTTTCCTTCTACGACCTCGTGCGCAAGGACTTCAAGTTGGTGCCCGGATCCTCGATCACCTGGACGGGCAGTCCGCGCGATGGCGACATGGACATCAAGGCCGTGTACACCATTGCAAGCAACTCGATCGGCCTGGTGGGTCATGAAGTCGGGGAAAACGAAAAATCGACCTACAAACGGTCGCTGGATTACGAGGTCGGGGTGAACATCAAGGGCACGCTTGAAAAACCGGAGATCTCCTTCGCGCTTGACCTCCCGGATGCGGACAAGGCGGAATATCCCGTCTTGGCCAACAAGCTTGACCGGCTCAGGCAACCCGAATTTCAATCCGAATTGAACAAGCAGGTCTTTGGCCTCCTGGTCCTTGGAGGATTCCTTCCCGAGACAGGTGCATCGGACATCGACGAGGCCCAAGTGGCCACCACCGCCATTTCCAACAGCGTGAACAGCCTGCTCGCCAGCCAGCTCAACCGGTTTGCGGGCCAGTACATCAAGGGCGTAAACATCGATGTGGGCATCCAATCGTACAGCGACTACTCCACCCCCGGAGGAAAGACGCAGACAGCCATGGACTTCAGGGTGTCGAAGTCCATGTTCAACGACAGGCTGTCTTTCGAGGTCGGCGGTGATTTCGACATCAACGCGGACCAGTCCGGGGCAAATACCGGTAAAAATTACCGTGGCGACGTGGCGATCATCTATGACCTGACCGGCGATGGCGACAAGATGCTCAAGCTGTTCAACAACGAATCGTACGACATCGTCTACCAGGAGATCCGCAATACCGGCATCTCCCTCATCTTCATCCGTGAGTTTGACAAAGCCGTGAAGGGCGCACGCAAGGAAAAATGAACCGACCGCGCGCATCCCTGTTCCTGCTGCTCGCCCTGCTGGCCCTGGCCGGATGCACCGGCATGAAACACATTACGTCCGCCGATCCCCTCTATGTAGGGGCCGACGTCACGTTCACGGGAAAGGCAGAAAAGGGATTGTCATCGGTCGCCCGGAACCTGTTGAAGCCGAGTCCCAACCCCAGGCTGCTCTGGATGCGGCCGGCCCTGGCACGAAACAACATGTTATCCGACTCGGCGAAGACGCGGAAATTTTGGAGGAACAAGGTGGCCGAACCTGTGTTGCTGTCTTGGGTCGATGTTCGCGGACTGTCCATGGCCATGCAGGACAGGATGTTTCACCGGGGATACTTTACCGCGGCCGTATCCGCGGATACCGTGTGGGCCGGCAGGCGCAAGGTGAAGATCGAATATGCGATCACGCTTGGCGAGCCGTACCGGATCGCATCCGTGGATTTTCCAGCCGCACAAGATGCGATCACCACGCGGATGAATATATCGAAGGGCGAATCGAAGCTCAAGCCCGGAGATATCTATTCCCTCGATGTCGTGAAGGATGAACGGGCCCGGATTGACCGCGATCTCAAGGAGAACGGCTTCATCCACTTCAGTCCCGACTTTGTACTGCTTCGGGCAGACACCGTGTCCGGGGATCACCAGGTGCGCGTCGCGGTCACGTTGAAACCCGAAACGCCGCCGGAATCGAAAACGCCCTACACGATCCGGCATGTCGTCATCCACGATGACAACCGGCTCGACACCCTGACGGCCGATACCACAAAATTCGACGAGTACTTCCTGATCTCGCGGAATCATGCGCTTCGTTTCGATCCGCTCCGGAAAGGCATCTTCCTCAAGCCCGGAGAGACGTATTCCCGATCGAACCAATTGCACACCACCCGGTATCTCAACGCCCTGCCCATCATCCGCAATGCGAACATTAGGTTCGCCCCGGTCGAAGTCCTGGACCAACTCGACGCGTTGGTTTTCCTGTCGCAGCGAAAGCGGTACGCGTATACCGCGGAGATCAACACGGTTTTCCGTTCCACGAATTACTTCGGCCCCGGGGTCATCTTCAGCTATACGGACAGGAACAAGCGCGGCGGTGCGGAGATGCTGAAGCTGAAACTGCGCGGCTCCTTCGAGATGCAGATCGTGGACGGCCAGGTGAATCCCGCGTATGAACTGGGCGCAGGCGTTGACTATACGTTGCCGGGATTATACCCGGGTTTCCTGTTTCGCAACGATGGAAAAAGCCTGCCACGGACGACGCTTTCTGCCGGCTACAACTTATTCAACAGACTCGACCTGTACAGGCTAAATTCCATCACGACGAATCTCGGGTACGCCTGGAGTAAGTCGGACCGGATCAACCACACGCTGACCGTGCTGGAGTTGAATTTCACCCAGCTGCCCGAAGATTCGAAGTCGGATGAATTCAAGGAATACCTCGAGGAAAACCCGGGCGTGCGGCGAAGTTTTGACGAACAGTTCATCCTTGGCGCGGGATATTCGTTCACCTATGACGCATCCGCAGGCGGCCAGGGTGAATTCTATTTCAGGGGCGGGATAGACCTCGCCGGCAATGTCCTGAACGGCCTGTATGCCGCTTCAAAGACGGAACAAGATTCGCTGGGCAGGTATTTGCTGTTTGGCGTTCCGTTCTCCCAATACGTGCGCCTGCGCGCTGACCTGCGAAACGGATTCCGGACAGGCCGCGGCAGCAAAGTGGTGGGCCGGCTCAGCATCGGCGTGGGCATTCCGGTCGGAAACTCCGACATCCTGCCCTACATCAAGCAATTCTATGTGGGCGGAACGAACAGTCTTCGGTCTTTTGTAGCGCGGTCTGTCGGCCCGGGCAGCGAAGTGCCGCCGGAGGGATACAATGATGTGACCGGGGACATCCGGCTCGAAGCCAATGCCGAATACCGGTTCACGCTCGCCGGCAGCATGAAAGGCGCGTTTTTCGCAGATGTGGGGAACATCTGGCTCTTCAAGGAGGATCCCGCACGTCCCGACGGCGAGTTCAGGTTCGACACCTTCCTCGACCAACTCGCGATCAGCTACGGTTGGGGCATCCGGTGGGATTTTGATTTCCTCGTGGCCCGGCTTGACTTCGCCTATACCCTGCACACGCCGTACCTGCCCGATGGCGAGCGATGGACCAAGGGATTCAACTTTTGGGATCCCGCGGTGAGCCTGGCGATCGGATATCCGTTCTGAGCCGGCTTGATATTTTCCTCGATTGTTGGTCGTTGCTAACGAAGCATCGTCACATCGCCGCGATACGCCTCGGTCACGCCGTCCACGAATTCGATCTCCGCGTAGTAGACATAGACACCCGGATTCATCACCTCGCCGTGGAAACGGCCATCCCAGAATACGTCAGGCGCATTCAGTGAAAAGTCGTTCGCGGCATAGACCGCGCTTCCCCACCGGTCAAAGATCCGGAGGGTCTTGACGTGATCCACCTGGCCCGGATCCCCAGTCACCGCGAACTTGTCATTGATGCCGTCCCCGTTGGGCGAAAATACATTGGGGATGAAGATCCGACGGTCCTTGTCGATCGTGATAAAAATCTGGTCCGTGGCCATGCATCCGTTCTCATCGATCAGCGTGGCCTGCAGTGGTCCTGTATTGGCGGCCAGGATGCCCACCTGGAGGCAGGATGCGTCCTGGCAATACACGATGCCCGCCGGCGACCAGAGCACCGTATCCATCGGGCTATTGGATAGCACAACGGTCGCCTGTACGGAAGCTGAATCCCCGAGGCCGATCTCGAGGTCCGGCCCGAGGTCAATGCTGATGGCACCCGGTTCAACGAGGACGATCGTCGTGTCCCATCGGCATCCGTTGACATCCTCAAGCAAGAGGGTATGGTTGCCCGCAGGCAGGGGATTGAAGGTTCCAACAGATGACCAGGGTCCTCCATCAAGGCTGTAGCGATACGGCGGCGTGCCGCCATCCACGGACAACACGGAGAGGTTGCCGTCGGCCTCGCCGAAGCACGAAGGATCCTGTTGTTCAATAACCGCGCCGGCCGGCGGATCCGTCATCGCCATGACCATGACCGACGCCGTTGCCGCGCATCCCGTCGTCCGATGGGTAATAGAGAGTTGATACGTGCCGGCCTGGTCGACCGTCGGACGCAAGGTGTTTTCCTGGCCATCCGCCACGATCCCGGGCCCGGTCCAGGCAATATCGTACGCCATTCCCGACGAAGAACCCGTGGCATCAAGTTGCAACATCGGATTTGCACAATCCAACACATCCGGCGTTGCGATCACCGCAACAGGCAGCGGATCGATAATGACGGTGACGGTCGACGACTTGCCCGGGCAAGCGCCGGAAGCACTGAGGGCATACAGGAATGCATACGTGCCCGCTGCCTGGCCGGCCGTTGCGAATGTGCCGTTCGCCGCATTGAACGCTCCCCCGGTCGAGGGCACGGCCGAGATCTCTGTCCAGAGACCACCTGCATCCGCACCGGCGACAAGCGATGCAAGTTGCACGACTGCGACCTCATCTTCGCAAAAGTTAACGGGTGCCGATGCCACGCCCGCATCCACGGCATCGTCGACATGTACGACGAGTGTATAGTCTGCGGGGCAACCCGGAGGCGGGGTATTGACGAGGGTAAACTGCAGGGTATAATCGCCGGCATCAGCGCCAGTGGAGTTGAACGTGTTGCCGACCAACGTAGCCGGGTTTGTTCCGGGCGGCGACTGGGCGATCGACCATGCACCAGGTTCGGCAGACTGGACAACGGTGGACAGATCAAGCACATCCCCTTCGTTGCACAAAGGTCCTGCGGCCCCGAACACGACATCCGGACACGCGCAATCGAGCACGGTCACGACGATATCGTAGGTCGCCTCAGGACAAGGCGCCACAGCGGA
>CAYMLN010000166.1:0-5865 GCA_964391045.1 uncultured Saprospiraceae bacterium | reverse complement strand
GGAAAACGAATCCCAATCGGGCATTGCGCCATGCGGCGAGCGCGGTGGACGATAGGGCGAAGACATCCGTGCCGCCCACCTGCAGCCGGCCCGAATTCGGCCTGTCCAGGGTGCCGAGGATGTGGAGGAGTGTGCTTTTTCCCGAGCCGGACTTTCCCACGATGGCGACCATCCGGCCGGTTTCGATCCGGACGGAAACGCCTTTCAGCACGTGAAGGTCGCCGAAGCGCCGATGCAGGTCCGTCGCCTCGATGGCGAGCGATGGTTGGCCGTGAACACCCATATGGGGCTAAAAATGCGAAAATGTTCCGGCGCTCGCGGCATCCCGGGGCGACCCGCCTGCCCGGGGCTACCCCAAAATGCCTACCTTTGTGCCCCTTCCGGGACGGCGTATGAAGATCCTGATGCTTTGCAAGAAATTTCCCTACCCGATGAAGGACGGGGAATCGATTGCGGTCAGCAACCTGGCCCGGGAACTCCGGGCGCTCGGCTGTGAGATCACGCTCCTCAGCTTGAATACCAGCAAGCACTACACGGACACGCAAGCCCTTCCGGCCGAATATGACTTCTTCACGCGCATCGAGACGGTAGACATCGACAATGCCATCCATCCGTGGAAGGCATTGGTGAGCATGCTCACCGGCGAGTCCTACCATGTCCGCCGCTTCCGTTCCGATGCATTCCGTGACAAACTCGTCGAATTGCTGCAAGGCGAAGCGTACGACATTGTCCAGCTGGAGACGCTCTACATGGCCCCTTACGTGGAGACCATTCGCCGGCATTCCCGGGCACGGATCGTGATGCGGGCGCACAATGTCGAGCACGAGATCTGGGAGCGCATTACGGCCAACACCGGTTCCCGGCTTCGCAAATGGTATTTGGGCTACCTCACCCGCAAGCTGCGCCAGTATGAGATCAATCGCTTCGACGCCTACGACCACCTGGTCACGCTGACGGACCGCGATCTCAAGCTTTTCCGGGAGAAGGGGTATGCCAATGGCGCCTCGGTCGCGCCGATCGGCTTCGATCTCTCGGCCTACGATTACGCCAGTCCCGAGTTCGGCCCGGACATGTCGATCGGCTTCATCGGCTCGCTCGACTGGTTGCCCAATCGAGAGGGGTTGGATTGGTTCATGGAGGCTTGCTGGCCGGAGATTCACCGGCGATGGCCCGGGATCACCCTGCATGTGGCGGGGCGCAATGCACCGGACGACCTCATCCGCCTTCGCCGGCCAGGCGTAACGGTACATGGCGAGGTGGAGGATGCAGCGGCCTTCATGCGCAGTCATGGCGTGATGATCGTACCGCTGCTCTCCGGCAGCGGCATGCGCGTCAAGGTGGTCGAGGGCATGGCCTTGGGCAGGGTGGTGATTACCACGACGCTCGGCCTGGAGGGCATTGACTGTGCGCACGGCGACCAGCTTTACATTGCCGATACGCCCGCGCAGTTTGCCGAGGCCGTTGCCTGGTGCATGGCGCATCCCGGCGAGGCGGTCGAGATGGGCCGCCGGGCCAAAGCCAAGGCCCGCGAGCTGTACGACAGCCGCGCGGCCGCCCAGGCGATGCTGGATATCTACCATCGGCTGATCGACGCCCCGGCCGCCCCTGGCCGGCATTTGCGGGCCTCAACCACTCACGGATAATCCCCCGGGCCGCACGTGAGGATCGTTTTCATGACATCCCGGTTTCCGTTTCCGGTCGAGAAGGGCGATAAGCTGCGGGCGTATCACCAGATCCGGCTGCTCAGCCGGCGGCACGAGGTGCATCTCGTGGCGCTGTCCCACGGGCCGGTCGACCGTCACGCCATCGACGCCATGTCGGCGTACTGCGCGTCCGTGCGGATCTTCCGGGTGAAGCGCTGGCTGCTGCCCGTGCAATTGCTGATGGGCTGGCTCGAGGGCCTGCCCCTGCAGGTCAGTTACTTCTTCGATCGCACGATCAAGCGGGCGGTCCAGTATCATATCATCCAGGTCCAGCCCGACCATGTCATCTGCCAGCTGATCCGCGCAGCGCCGTACGTCCGGGCGCTTCCGTTTTCCAAGACGCTGGATTACATGGATGTCTTCTCCGAGGGCATGTTCCAGCTCGCCAGAAAGTACCGGCTGTTCGGTTTTTTTCTCCGCCAGGAAGCCAACCGGCTGGCGGCCTTCGAGCGCACGGTGTACAAGGATTTCGACCGGCATACGATCATCTCGCGCCAGGACCGCGACCGGCTCAAGCTGGCCACGGCCGAGCGCGTGGCGGTGGTCCCCAACGGGGTGGATGAGCGGTTCTCGTCCTATGCAACGGCCAGTGAACCGGTGCATGACATCGTGTTCGTCGGCAACCTCGGGTACGGACCAAACATCGGGGCGGCGACGCTCCTGGCCGATCGCATCCTCCCCGGCCTTGAAGCATCGGGTCACCGGGTCAGCCTCCTGCTCGCGGGCGCACGGCCTTCCCGCCGGGTCAGGGCGCTGGGCCGCCGGCCGGACGTCACCGTCTCCGGGTGGATGCCCGATATCCGTGAGGCCTACGCCGCGGGGCGTATCTTTGCGGCGCCGATGATGACCGGCCTGGGCCTGCAGAACAAGATCCTGGAAGCGATGGCGATGGGCCTGCCCTGCGTGACGACAACGATGGTCAACAACGCCATCGGCGCGCGGGCGGAGGATGAGATCCTGATCGCGGATGATGCGGAGGGATTTACCCGCGCCATTGTCCGGCTCCTGGAGGACAGGGCGTTCCGGGATCGCGTCGCGGCGGCGGGTCGGGCGTTCGTCCTGGCGAATTACGGATGGGCCGACCAGGTCGGCAAACTGGAGGACGTGATCAGTTCGAAAAACGAGTTTATCAGCATATGAGCGAGCAGGAGACCGCGACAGCGGAAACGATCACGGCGCTGAACACCATCCCCGAGGCGATCGAGGCGATCCGCGCAGGGCAGGTGATCATCGTCGTAGACGACGAGGACCGGGAGAACGAGGGGGATTTCATCTGCGCCGCGGAATGCGTGACGCCGGAGATCATCAACTTCATGGCTACCCACGGGCGGGGCCTGATCTGCTCGCCGATCGACGAGCGCCGCGCGGAAGAACTCAAGCTCCACATGATGGTGCGGGAGAATACGGCGCTGCATGAGACGGCCTTTACCGTGTCGATCGACCTGATCGGCAACGGCTGCACTACCGGGATTTCGGCGCATGACCGGGCCACGGGGATCCGGGCGCTCACCGACCCACAGATCAAGGCGGAAGATTATGCCCGTCCGGGCCACATCTTTCCGCTGAAGGCCAAGACCGGCGGCGTCCTGCGGCGCAGTGGCCATACGGAAGCGGCGATCGACCTCGCCCGGATGGCGGGCTTCTACCCGGCGGGCGTACTGGTCGAGATCCTCAATCCGGACGGCTCGATGGCGCGACTGCCGCAACTGCTTGAGATCGCCCGGAGGTTCGATCTCCGCATCATCACGATCAAGGACCTCATCGCCTACCGGATGGAGCGCGAACGCATCGTTGAGCGCCTCCAGGAGTACCGGCTTGCCTCACAACACGGAGCGTGGCAGGTCGTTCCGTTCCGGCAGATCACTTCGGACGACATCCACCTCGCCCTCATCAAGGGCAGCCTGCGCACCGATGCGCCACTCGTGCGCGTGCACAGCATGTCGCGTACCGGCGACGTCCTCGGCTTCATCTTCGGGGATACGGGGCAGGAAATCGACGCCGCCCTCCGGCGCATCGACGAGGCGGGAAGCGGCGTATTCCTCCTGATGCGTCATAGTGAGCCGGCCGATAATGTGCTCGACGTGTTGCGCGTCTTTGCGGAAGGCGGCCAGGGCATAGCCGCATCCCAGCAGCGGGACATCGGCGTGGGCGCCCAGATCCTCCGCGAACTCGGCATCACGCGCATGCGGCTACTCTCCAACGCGGCCACGCAGCGGGTGGGGCTGATCGGCTTTGGGCTGGAGATCGTCGAGGCAGTGCGCTTCGACTGACGCCAATAAATCCGGGCCTGGCGTTTAGCGCAAGTTCGGATGATAGGTCGGCGTTAAATCCCCTGCGTGCGGAGGGCTTACCCGGTTCGTTAAGTCCGCTTCGGAACGAGGCCGTTTGGCAGTCTCGTGGGAAATGCCTATATTCAGCAACTCCCCTTGGAAAGTTCCGCCCCGGATTGTTGTGAGATGACAGTGATACTTCCCAGTTGGGACGTGGCCAGCCATATCTCTTCACACCACTTAACTCTCATTTTATGGCACACTTCCAACAGGCGACCCCGCGAAGGGGTTTCCTCAACCTGCTGACGGCCGGTGCGACTGCATTGGGCCTGGGCACAGTCTTGGCTCCGGCGCACGCTGCCGGCAACAGTTTCTCCGGCACCCGCCGGGCTCCCGTACCTAAAGGCGAGGCCGACCTTTGGTTTAACCAGATCAAAGGAAGCCACCGTGTCGTGTATGACGTTCCTGCGCCGCACATGATCTTTCCGTTCGCCTGGCCCAAGGTTTTCCTGCTCAGCAACCAGTCTACCGGATCGCCTGAAGATGACTGCGGCGTTGTCGTGGTCTTGCGGCATTCGGCGATCTGCTATGCGATGACCGACGCGGTTTGGGAGAAGTACAACTTCGCGGAGGTGTTCGGCGCGAAGGAGCACGGCCCGGCGTTTCGGGCAACGGATGCCGCGGAAGCTGCGCGGCACCGCAATCCCTTCTGGAATACGCAGGAAGGTGATTTCAAGCTGCCCGGTATCGGGGCCGTACAGATCGGGATCCGTGACCTGCAGGCCAGCGGAGTGCTCTTCTGCGTCTGCGATGCCGCCATTACGGTGAATTCCAGCGGGTATGCCGCGAAGAACGGGCTCGATCCCGCGGCTGTCCGAAACGAGTGGGTAGACCACCTCATTCCGGGCATCCAGGTTGTACCCTCGGGCGTCTGGGCCCTGGGCAGGGCCCAGGAACACGGCTGCGCTTACATCTTCGCCGGCTGACGGCCGGACCTGTCTTTCCCGCCCGGCCGGCATGCTGACCCCATGCCGGCCGCTTTGTCCGTCGGGAAGGATCACCCTTTTCTGAATTCAACCCATTCAAACGCTCAATGCCATGAAACTCCTTCCCTTCTTCCTTTTCCTGGCCCTGTCGGCCGGCGCGCAAGTGCCCTACAAGGTCGTCTTCGATGTCACGACGAGCGACACGGCCGTACATCGCAGCATCACGCGGTGGTTGGGCGAGATCGTCAAGGCCCATCCGGATGCAGAGATCGCGGTGGTCTATTACGGCAAATCCCTCGATATGGTTACCCAGGGCAAGTCCAACGTCGCCGACAAGGTGGTCGAGTATGCCGCGCGACCCAACGTAGCCTTCAAAGTCTGCGAGGCCGCCCTCCGCAACAACAAGGTTGACCGCAGCCGGCTGATCAATGGCGTCGGCACCGTGCCGGACGGTATCTACGAAATCATCAAGCTCCAGGCGGCAGGATTCGGCTACATCAAGGCCACGCGATGAACGGCAAAAGGTAAACGGTAAACGGCGAACGGCAAACGGCAAACGGTCAACGGTCAACGGCGAACGTTAAACGGCGAACGCAAGAAAGGGAGAAGGAAAAGTGAAGAACTAAAAACTAAAAACTAAAAGCTAAAAACTAAGTGCTAAAAGTTTGAAGCTAAAAACTGGCAGCTTCGAACGGCAAAAGAGACTTGTTAGACGAATTGGAATCTGTGGTAAATCTGTGTGGAAATCTGTGGTATCTGTGGTGAAGGAGTCGATAAATACGGTCAAGAGAATTCCTTTCATCCTCGCACGGAGAACATAGTTTAGGCGCAGCCCTTTGCCCTTTGCCCTTTGTACTCTCATGATATAGGTTGACAGCCTGGATGTGGATAACTTTCCATAAATGT
>CAYMLN010000165.1:3443-5869 GCA_964391045.1 uncultured Saprospiraceae bacterium | reverse complement strand
CGCTTGTAAGCTAAAAGCTATAAGCTAAAAACGAAAAGTGAAAAGTGAAAAGTGAAAAGTGAACAATGAACAATGAACAATGAACACATAGACTCTGCGGTAAAATCTGTGGCTCTGCGGGAAATGTGAAATAAGCTTGCAATGAAAAAAGTGAACAATGAACATCAATAAATAAAATAACTGTCTGACCGTTTACCGTTTACCGTTCGCCGTTTACCGATTTTCACCCATTAACCACTAACCGCTAAACCCTAAACTGCAAAGCAAAAAGCCCCTCCGGTCCACCGGAAGGGCTTTCTCTTTGCTCGATCTTGTGAAGGATCGTGTCGCTTATTCGGCGACGATGGAGACGGTCAGGTCGAAGTTATCGTAGATCGCCTTGTCGCCGAGGCCGTCGAAGAAGGAGGTCGAGCCGTAGCGGACATCGTATTTCGAGCGGTCGATCGTGATGGTAGCGGTGGCCGTGTACTGCTTGCCTTTCGGTGCGAGGTTGGCCGTGAAGTTGACCGGCTGGGTAATGCCCTTGATGGTCAGGTTGGCCTTCACGTCGAAGTTGCCGTTGCCCTTGGCCTTGGAGTCCGTAATGATGAGCGTAGCGACGGGGAATTTCTCGACGCCAAAGAAGTCATCGGATTTGAGGTGTCCTTCGAGCTTGCCGGCGGTTTCTCCCTGAAGGTCCAGGTTCTTGATGGAGGTCATGTCGATCGTGATGTTGCCGCCCGTCAGCATGCCGTCGGTGATCTTCAGCTGGCCTTCCTTGATTGCGACCGTGCCGTTGTGCTGGCCGGTCACTTTCTTGCCGAGCCACTCGACCTTGGAGGCGGTGGGGTTGACCTTGACGAAACCGTTGACCACCGGATTGTTGCCGGCGAAGAGGGCCGCCGAGAACACCAGGCTGGCCAGGACAGAGAGAAATGTTTTAGTCATGTTGCTTGATTTTGTGATGAATGCCCTTAACAACATGACCGATTTCGAATTTGTTCGGATGCGACCGCTATACACGATGTAACCACCTCCCGCGTGTCGGCTTGGCGACATACGGCCTGGGGTTGGTCAGGGAAAACCCTGATGTGGTTACCGGACCGGGTCGATCCCGTAGGGCAGCCGGGCCATGGGCTCGCCCGACCGCACCTGCTCGATGATCCGCATGACTTCCGGGACCGGAGCGGCGATCTTGACACGCACATCGAGTTTTTGGTCCTCCAGGAGATCGGTGAGCATTTTTTGCAGCGGATTCTGCAGGACCGGATATTCCCGAACCCGATATTGCTCCAGGCCGGCGAGCGTTGCGGCGGAGTGGATCGCGTCCTGGAGCGTGCCGAGCCGGTCGACCAGGCCGAGCTCGGTGGCGCGCTGGCCTGACCAGATCCGGCCTTGGGCCACTTCATGCACGGCGTCGCGGGTCATGTCCCGGCCGGAAGCGACCTTCTGCAGGAACATCTCGTAATAGGCATCTGTCCGCGATTGCATGTAGGTGTGCTCGCGCTCGGACCAGGGAAACATCAACGTAAAATCGGCGCTGTACGGACCGGTCCGCACCGTGTCGAAGCGCACGCCGAGCTTTTCGTCGAGTGCCCGCGAGGGATTGGGGAACATCGAGAAGACGCCGATGCTGCCGGTGAGCGTATTGGGTTGCGCAAAAATGCTGTCGGCCATGGCCGAGAGGTAATAGCCGCCCGACGCGGCATAGTCGCCCATGGAGACGACCAGTTTCTTGCCGTCGGCCTTGAGGCCCACCAGTTGCTGGTAGATGTTCTCGGCGCTCAGGATGCTGCCCCCGGGGCTGTTGATGCGCAACACGACGGCCTTGATGTCGTCCTGGGCGCGGATCTCCTTGAGCAGCTTGACGTAGCGGTTGTCGTCGATGACGCCATAGTCTTCCCGGTTGCTCACGATCTCGCCTTCGGCGTAGACGACGGCGATGCGATCCTTGGCCTTGAGGTCGCCGGGCTCGGCAGGATGCGCGCGGGCGTAGTCCTCGATCGGGACGAAGGTGATCTTCTCCAGCCGCCCTTTCTTCATTTGTTCGTTCATCCAGCCCTCGCAGTCCGTCCGCGTGCCGATCTCGTCGACGAGTTTTGCGGCCAGTGCATCTTCCGCGGCCTTGATGCGGAACGTCCAGGCGATGCTGCGCAGGCTGTCGACGGGCACCTGGCGGGTGGCGGCGATGTCCTGCAGGTACATGGCGTAGACATCATTGAGGTACTCGCGCGTCTGAAGGCGATTTTCCTCGCTCATCTCCGTGCGCCGGAAGGGCTCCGTCGCGCTCTTGAAATTGCCGGCGTAGTAGACCTGGATGTCGAGGCCGATCTTGTCGATCAGGCCCTTGAAGAAGGGAATATAGCTCGCGAAGCCGCGGAAGTCGACCGTGCCGACCGGGTGCAGCGTGATGTGGTCCGCCGGGCTGGCGAGGTAGTACCCCTGCT
>CAYMLN010000165.1:0-3433 GCA_964391045.1 uncultured Saprospiraceae bacterium | reverse complement strand
CCCCTGCTGCGTGAAGAAGTCGCCGTAGGCGGCGATGAACTTGTCCGACGCCTTGAATTCGTTGAGCGCATCGAGGATGACCTTGGCGCTGCTTGCGCCCATGCCGCCCATGCCGTTCTCGATGAAGATGCCAGAGATCTTATCGTCCGTCGCCGCCTTGCGGATCAGGCGGGCCAGGTCGTGCAGGCCGGGAATATCCTGTTCGGACAGCGTGATGGACGACGATCCCACATTGTTCTTCCGCTCCGGATAGGCCTTGGTGAAGTCGAGCGTGAGGACGCTGCCGCTCTTCACGGCCACAGGCTGGCCGCCGCCTCCGCCGGCCACGGCCACCAGCGCGGCGAATCCGGCGATCATCAGGAAGCCCATGACCATCATGGCGATGGTCATGCCGAGGCAGGAGGCCAGGGTATATTTCAGGAAGTCTTTCATGGGTATCGGTTCGGGACAAAGTTCAGGATTCCGCAGGCATAAACCGCCAAGTCGGCTCGGTTGTTCGGGCCGGAAATCCGTGTGTTCATCGATTTCTCAGTCCTCGTCGGCCTGCAGGGTGGGCAAGCTGAGGTCGAGGCCCTCGAGCGTCCGCACGACGGTCTCCGCGATGAGGAAGTCCCGGTACCATTTCTGGTCGGCCGGGATGACATGCCAGGGCACGACGCTGCGGTTGACCGCGTCTTCGTATGCGGCCATGTAGGCGGGCCACTGTTCGCGCTCCTTCCAGTCCGCGGCGTTGTGTTTCCACTGCTCTTCCGGGTTGTCGATCCGGGACTGGAGTTTTTCCGCCTGTTTTTCGGCCGAGATGTGCAGGTAGAACTTGAGGATGGTGGTGCCATTGTCCTTATGCAGAAGTGTTTCCCACGCGTTGATGGCCTCAAACCGCGCAGTGACCCGGTCCTCGTCGATCCACTTGTTGACCCGCTGGATGAGCACGTCCTCGTAATGGGAGCGGATGAAGACATGGACGAAGCCCTTAGCCGGTGCTCGGCGTGTGACCCGCCAGAGGAAGTCGTGCGCGAACTCCTCCTCCGTCGGCTTGCCGAAGGGGAGGGCGTCGATGCCTTTCGGGTTGCAGTATTGGAAAACCTTGCGGGTCGCGCCGTCCTTGCCGCTCGCGTCCATGCCCTGCATGACGACGAGCAGGCTATGCTTCTTCTGGGCATAGAGGATGTGCTGGAGCTCGCCGATGTGGCGGCTCATGCGCAGGCGCTTGCGGACGAGGTCGTCCTTTTCCAGCCCTTTCGGGGCGCGGGTGGAAATCTCGGCGAGTCGGATCATACGTTCATTTTGCCGCGCCGCGTCAGGAAGGCCTGGAGCACGGGCGCGAAGCCTTCGCGGATGTCGGCGGTGACAAAGTCGATCTGGTATTGCAGGCACTTCAGCTTGAGGCGCTCGTAAAAGGCGGTCATGTGTTCGACATACGCTTTCCGCACTTCATGCGGACGAAGCTTGAGGCGCTCGTTGGTCTCCAGGTCGATGAAGAGGTAGGGCCGGTTGTCGAATTCGAGCGCCATCTCCTTCTCGTGGTCGAGGACATGGAAGAGGACCACCTCGTGCTTGTTGTGCTTGAGGTGCTGCAGGGCGCCGAAGATGTCGGACTCGTCATGCCCCTCGAGCATGTCGCTGAAGATGATGACGAGCGAGCGCTTGTGCAGGCTGTCGGCGATCTGGTGCAGCGTCTTCGCCGCCTCGGTCCGCTTGTCTTTCTGTGGGTCGGCCACGAGCTTCTCCAGGTAGGTGAGCATGAGCCGGTAGTGCGTGTAGCTGCTCTTGCACGGCGTGTGGACGCGCAGTTCGTCGTCAAACAAGCTCAGGCCGAAGGCGTCCCGCTGGCGACGCAGGAGGTTCATCAGCGCGGCCCCGGCGAGGAGGCTGAAGCGGATCTTGTTCCAGCCCCGCTGGTCGGGGGTGAGGAACGGATACTGCATCGAGGAGGATGCGTCGATGACAAGCTGGCAGCGGAGGTTGGTCTCCTCTTCGAACTTCTTGGCATAGAGCCGGTCGGTCCGTGCGTAAAGTTTCCAGTCGATGTTGCGGGTCGATTCCCCGGGATTGTACAGCCGGTGCTCGGCGAATTCGACGGAGAAGCCGTGGAAGGGACTCTTGTGGAGGCCGATGATGAACCCTTCGACCACCTGGCGGGCGAGGAGGTCGAGGTTGTCGAACTGGCGGACGTCGAAATCGTCGAAATAACTCATCGGCCCGAAATTAAGGTTTTCCGCTATGGACGGTCCCGAATGAAAAAGCCCCTCCGCCGGGGAGGGGCTTTTTCATTCGGTGATGACCCGGGCTCAGGACGCCAGGATCGCCTCCAGTTTGCCGGCGAGCACCTGCTTGCTCGTGGCGCCCACCTGCTTGTCGACGATCTCGCCGTTCTTGAGGTAGAGCACCGTGGGGATGCTGCGGATGCCGTATTTCATGGAGATCTCCGGGTTGTGGTCCACGTTGACCTTGGCGATGAGGGCGCGGCCTTCATAATCCTTGGCCATCTCCTCGATGTGCGGGCCGATCATGCGGCAGGGGCCGCACCATTCTGCCCAGAAATCGACGACGGTCACGCCGTCCTTCTCGAGGACTTGTTCTTTGAAATTGCTGTCAGTAAGTTCGAATGCCATGATGGTATGGAATTAAAAGATCTGTAATCACGGTTGTCAACATATCAACCGGCCGCAAAGTTGCAAATTTATGCGATGGGCCCGGTGTTTAACGTTCCTTAACGGATGGTGACGAAGCAAGCAGATTCCGGGGCAAGGCGTACCGTCTGGCATCGCCTGTCGGTCGGCTGGGTGGTCGCCGCCGCGGCGTGTCTCGCCCTTTTCCGGGTCATTCCGCTGCCAGTATGGGACAGGGTCTATTACCTCGGCTTTTTCCCCCTTTGGCGTGCGGCATATGACACGCTGTTCGGGTGGTCGCCCCTGCCGTTCATCTACGTCCTCCTCGCTGTCATCCTGGTCCGCGCTGCCCGTTGGTGGGCTGACCGTCAAAAGGGCTGGCTGTACCAAACGTCCCGGGCAGCAGGCGGCATGGCCGCGCTTGTGGTCTTTTTTTACCTGTTTTGGGGATTCAACTACCGGCAGTTTTCCGTGCAAGAACGGCTGGGGTACGACCTGGGGGCGGTAACGCATGACGATATCGAGGCCGAGTACATGCGCGCTACGGAGGCGCTCCGGTCGGAGGCGGCCTTGTTGCCGCCGCGGCTGACGACGGACGTCGCGATCCTGTCGGAGCCGGTCAGCGATCACGACCTTCGGCCCGACGTCGAGGCGGCGCTGGCCGAGCTGGGCCTGCCGCACCAAGGCCGCGTGCGCGTCCGGCAGTTGTGGCCAAAAGGATTATTGCTGCGCTGGAGCACGGCCGGCGTATATGTCCCGCAGGCATCCGAAGGCCATGTCGACCCGGGCCTGACCGCCGCGCAGAAGCCGTTCACCATGGCGCA
>CAYMLN010000164.1:0-5872 GCA_964391045.1 uncultured Saprospiraceae bacterium | reverse complement strand
AAACCAGATGGTCTTGCGAACAATCAGGTGGTACGCTTCAATACTGAAGTCGATAATGCCAAATACAATTGTTCTGTAGTCGCAGGTGAATCCGCTGACCTTCGCGCCGCAATAACAAATGACAATGGCGCAGGTGGGCTTATCGCCGACAATGCCAATCGATGGACAGAGTCGAATACGTATATAAACTTGTACCCGACTTGTGATTTCTGTTGTGTTGAGTTGCCTGATCCCACCCTGACGTACCCCGCTCAGGTTGCACCAAATGCGATGTTCACGATTGGGATCAATGGCACATTGCCGCCGGGAGAGGTATGGGAATTGCGCTTGGGCAGCTGTACGGTTGGAACGCCAATAACGACCAATGGTACTTCTATAACTGTGACAGCCCCGGGCACGGAGCAAACATTGAACTACTTCCTGCGAAACAGCGGTGAGTCCAATTGCCCTAATTACTGTATTCCGATAACCATATGTGTCGAGAATAATCCACTGGCCACATGCACGAACTGCAGCGGTAATCCCTTGAATTGCGGAGACTGCTTCCTGCCGCCGCCGGATGACAATCCTGATTTGGACTCGGGGTGCTTTGAGCTCAAGATGCTTATCATTCTGGACGAGTCAGGTTCGATCTTTAGTCCGACAAACTACTCGCAGGATGTGCGCAACGGGGTGCTGGCATTCCTAAATGCACTGAATGGCCAAGATATTCTTTGTGCTTTAGTGGAATTTAATAGTAGCGCCCGCGTTGTAAACGATTATACGCTTATCAATAACTCCTATATCCAGAATGTTCAGAACTACTTCAATGGCGTGCCCTATAATGGCCAGGTCTATAGTTGGGATGTTGCGAATGGCGGAACCAACTGGCATGATGCAATGATTAAAGCTGATGGACTAACTCCATCTGATTTGTTGTTATTTTTTACGGATGGTGAACCAACGTTTTGGACCCAGGATAATGGGAATTCTGCGTTTTGTACATCCGGGTCCTCAACAGAAACGCCCGAGATCGTCAACCCCGTCAAGCTGGCAAACAAATTCAAGTCCCAGGAGGACACCCACATGTTCATGCTCGGCGTGGGCGGCGGCATCGACGTCCCCAACCTCGTCGCCATGTCCGGCCCCATTGAATACGAGAGCGGCGTCAACACGATCGGCGATGCGGACTACTCGATCGGCGACTTCGCCAGCCTGGCCAATGATCTCGTCGAGTTTGTCGAGGACCTGTGTGCCACGCCACTCCTGCTGACGAAGGAGATCCTCGGCCCGGCCTGCGACAGCGTGGTCCAGTTCCGCTTCATCGTCACCAACCCGGGCACGGAGAGCGGGTCGGGCGTGACCTACATCATCGATTCCCTGCCGTCCGGCTTCGCCAATCCCGTCCGCATCTACCCGCCCCCGCCGGTGAAGTTCTGCATCGGCGGCGGCTGCGAGGGCACGCCATTCGCCAATTCGCCGCCCCAGCCGCCCAACACCTTCATCTACACGCTCAATACGCTCGAGCCCGGAGAGAGCGATACGCTCATCGTCGCCGTCGATGTGCTGCCCAACGGCAACTACACGAACATCGCGTGGGCCGACGGCGTCACGACCGATATCGTGAGCGACACGGTCGCCAATCCGATCATCAACGACGACCTGGCCCCGGTCATCACGTGCCCGCCCATGACGACCATTTCATGCGACGAGAGTCCTCTGCCGGCCAACACCGGCGAAGCCACGGCGTCCGACAACTCGACCTTCCCGGTCGACATCGCCTATAGCGATGTGACCGCCGCAGGCGACTGCCCGCACGCGTATACGATTACCCGCACATGGACCGCCACCGATGCGTGCAGCAACACGGACGAGTGCGTGCAGGTCATCCAGGTGACGGACACCACGCCGCCCGACCTCGACTGCCCGGCCAATGTCACGCTTACCTGCGGCGACGACACCTCGCCGGCCCTGACGGGCATGCCCACGGTCGACGACAACTGCGCGACGGATATCGTGCCCACCTATACGGACGCCATCGTGACGGGCGACTGCGACGCGGAGCTCGTCATCCAGCGCACGTGGACGGCGGAGGACCTGTGCGGCAACGTGAGCACATGCGTGCAGACGATCGCCTTCGTCGACAACACGTCCCCGACGCTGACCTGTCCGCCGGATGTGACCCTGTCCTGCACGGCCGACACCCTGCCGGCCAGCACCGGTACCGCCACGGCGACGGACAACTGCTCCCCGACGGTAGCGGTCACCTATGCCGATGATATCCTGTCCGGCCTGTGCAATGAAGCCTACATCATCGTGCGCACCTGGACCGCCGTCGACGACTGCGGCAACAGCACGACCTGCGAGCAGATCATCGATCTGGTCGATGATAATGTCCCGACGATTGCCTGCCCCTCGGATGTGACCATCGAGTGCACGGCTAGCACCGCGCCCTCGGCGACAGGCCTCGCCACCGGCAGCGACCTCTGCGATCCCGATCCCGTGGTGACCCATGCCGACGTCACCATCGCCGGCGCCTGCCCGCAGGCCTACTCGATCCAGCGGACGTGGACCGTGGCGGACGGATGCGGACATTCGACGACATGTCTCCAGGTCATCACGGTGCAGGATTCGACGTCACCCGATCTCGACTGCCCGGCGAACGTGACCGTCTCCTGCGCGGAAAGCACCTTGCCCGTCAATGCGGGCCTGGCCACAGCCTCGGACAACTGCGGGGCGGTGGACACCCTGTACTATTCGGATGAGGTGATCGAAGGGGCCTGCCCGAATACCTTCACGATCGAGCGGACCTGGATCGCTGTCGATCTTTGCGGCAACAGCACCTCCTGCCTCCAGGTCGTCGAGGTGGTCGACGAGACGGCGCCCCTCCTGGCCTGCCCGGCCAACCTGACTCTCGAATGCACGGCCGGCACGGAACCCGATTCCACCGGCTTCGCGACCGCGACGGACAATTGCGACGCCATGCCGGAGATCGCCTACGCCGACGACACCGTCGCCGGCGGATGCCCCAACGAATGGACCATCCAGCGCACCTGGACCGCGACCGACACCTGCGGTAACAGCAGCACCTGCATGCAGACGCTGACGATCATCGACGCGACCGCACCGGCCATCACCTGCCCGGCGGACATCACGATCACGTGCCTGGAAGACACCTCGCCGGACTCGACCGGCGTGGCTACGGCGACGGACAACTGCGATGCGACACCGGGTGTTGATTTTACGGACAACATCCTCAATCCGCCGGGCGATCCGGGTTATGTGATCGAACGCACCTGGACGGCGACGGATACCTGCGGCAATACCTCGACCTGCCTGCAGGTCATCACCGTGACGAACCCGCTCGACCCCGAGGAGATGCCGTATGACACGATCTGCTCCGGCGGCTCCGTCGTCTTCGAATCGCCTGATCCCGGATATCCCGGCATGACGTTCGGATGGGCATTCGGCTCGGGCAGCGCCCCGGGCAGTGCGCCAGGCGCGGGCCCGCATACGGTCACGTACACCTACAACGGAAGCAACGGCA
Source organism: uncultured Saprospiraceae bacterium (assembly GCA_964391045.1). Lineage (GTDB taxonomy): Bacteria > Bacteroidota > Bacteroidia > Chitinophagales > Saprospiraceae > Opimibacter. The sequence continues at coordinate 2,346 of CAYMLN010000164.1, read as the reverse complement.
CGACGGGGGCATGGGTGTTGCTCACGCTGCAAGCGACAGGGTGCGAGGCCGTGACGGACACGGTCTCGAATGTACATGTCAATGTCGTGCCCGCCGCAGGCATCACGACGTCGGCCGGCACCCCCTGCGTCTTCGGGGCGAAGACCTTCCAGCCCAATACGCCCGAATTGCCCGGATACACCTACCTGTGGGACTTCGGCGCGGGCGCGGTGCCCGCCACGGCCGCGACCTACGGCCCGCATACGATCGAGTATTCGACGGCGGGATCGAAGACCGTCCAGTTGATCATCCAGTCGAATGAACCCGGCGCATCATGCAGCGATACCGCCACGACAACATTTACCGTGAATGCGTGTCCCGGCGGGATCTTCGGCAGCGTCAAGCAGGTCAACGGGACGCCCATCCAGGGGGTTACCGTACGTTTGTTTGCCGATACCAACCTGGACGGCGTGCCGGAAGGCGCGGCGATCCGGTCGGTGACCACCGTGGCCAACGGCACTTATGCCATGGGCAGCCTGACACCGGGACACTACGTGATCATCCAGACCCAGCCGTCCGGCTTCTTCAGTGTCCTGGACGAGGATCCGTCGGAAGACTTCGACTCCCTGGCGAATGTCAACCCGAACGACAACATCATTCCCGCGACGATCGAACCCTCCGAGATCGATGCGGACAACAACTTCATCGAGGCGCAGTCGCCGGGACTCATCTCGGGCTATGTCTTCAACGATGCGGACAACGATGAGATTCCGGACAACGGCGAAGGCATTGCCGGCGTGGCGGTGCAGCTCTTCGCCGACGCCAACCAGGACGGCGAGCCGGACAGCGGTACGCCCCTGGCCTCGACGACAACCTCCGGTATCGGCTATTATACCTTCGGCAATCTCACGACAGGCGACTACGTCCTGGTGGAAACGCAACCAGGCGGATTCAACAACGTAAAGGACATCGATGTATCCAATGACGGTGATGCGGTGGCCAACACCACGATGACGGACGACAAGATCCCGGTGACGTTGACGACCGCAGAGCATGATGCGGGCAACTACTTTATTGAGGTGTCCCCATGCAGCCGGATGGTGACGACCACCGCGGACAACGGGCAGGGTTCGCTGCGGTATATGATTGACTGCGCGTCAAGCGGGGATACGATCACCTTCCACTCGAGCCTCGCCGGGGACACGCTGACGCTGACAAGCGGGCGGCTCGTGATCGACAAGGCGCTCTACATCCGCTCCGGCCTGACGCCGGCTGTCGCCATCCGATCCCTCGTGCCCGGGATGTTCAAGGTGGAGGCCGGGGAGGCCCTCGGCGTCGAGAATGTCATCATCATCTCGGGCCTCACGGGCATGCCGGGTGCGGCGTTCGAAAACCTTGGCGACCTGACCCTCTACGATGTCATCGTCCGGCCGAACCCGCTGCTCGTGCCACTGGAAAACCTCATCTTCAACGGACCCGCGGCCATGCTGATCTTCAAGGGTGATACCGAAGTGAAGACGGACTGATCCGGCAACGCCGGGAAAAAGAAAAGGGCGCCCGTCGGGACGCCCTTTTTCCTTTCCGGTGCCGGTGATCAGCATCCGTCGTTGATGACTTCGTTGAGCGACTGGATCTCCAGCTCCCAGTCCGAAGCGTCATAGCCCAGCGTTTCCGTTGCACAGGACTTGTAGTCCTCCAGGAAATCCCTGTATTGCTTCAATTCATTCAGGAAGGAATTGCAATTGGCCGACGTCGGATTGGCGAGGTACACTTCGGCGGCATCCTGGATGTCGGTCGAATGATCGGTAATGAGCGTCGCCACGTTCTCCGCGGTGCAATTGACGTCATCGTCATCATCCTTACAGGCGGTAAACGGGAGTGCAGCCAGCATCAGGCCGACGGCCGCAAAGCGGAACATTTTCTTCATGGTTGAATAGGTTTAGGTTGTTCGCGAATATCCGACAAGTTAAGCAAGCGGAACGAATTCGTCATGCCCCGGGGGGAGCCGCAGCGGGTCTCGCAACGGCGCAACACACTGTCTCACTGCGTCGCGGCGCACGCCCTTTTTAGCCGCCGTAGCTTGGGGTGCGCAAAAGGATGAGCAGCGGAGGCGGCCGGCCCCTGGGTGCGGACCCATCCGTCCTGACGGACGTCGGGTGTCCTGCAACCCCGGGGAGTCCGCCCACGGTATTCCCCGTTGCTACGGCTCGTCGCTTTTGCCCGCGCTCGCCCCTTTTAGCCGCCGTAGCTTGGGGTGCGCAAAAGGATGAGCGGCGGAGGTTGCCGAGCCTCCTTGCCCGCGCTCGCCCCCAGCCCCTGGGTGCGGACCCATCCGTCCTGACGGACGTCGGGTGTCCTGCAACCCCG
>CAYMLN010000163.1:0-5909 GCA_964391045.1 uncultured Saprospiraceae bacterium | reverse complement strand
TTGCGGCCGATGCAGATCGGCGCGAGGCCGGCATGCACGTCGGTCGCTTCCAGGGCCTGGGCGGAAAACAGGTTGACGCCGCCGCCCGAAAGCGAGGGCCGGTCGGAGAAGGTGCCCGCGTTGTTGAGGTGATTCGGGTTGACGACCTCCAGGCCTTCGACCATCCAGGTGTTCATCACCGGGGACTGGCCGCGGAAGGAAAAGTGGTTGGCCTGGTCGTTGGTAAGCACGACGCCCGGCAGGCTGTGGGCTACGCGGACCGGATCGTCGTAGTGTCCCGCGATGCGCATCAGGTCGTCTGTCCGGATCCGGGCCATGTATGGCGTGCCGGAAGTCCGCCGCCCGACCACGGCGATCTCGTTGAGCGAGATCGTCCAGGGCATCACGCCCTGCTCGACGGTCACGAGGGCGTAGCCGTCGAGGAGGATGTCCGGGATCACGGACGGCGTGTAGCCGTCGGCCTCGATGATGAGGCGAACCCGACCCGCGCGCTCGAAGGGCAGGGTGAAGAGGCCGGTGGCATCCGTCTTTGTCACGGCCACGGCTGTGTCCCCGAGGTAGAGCTGCACGAGGGCGCCGGCGACTGGATTCCGGCTGACCGCGTCGAAGACCGTTCCCCGCACGCCCTGGGCACCCAGGCCCGACGCGAGGAGTATGCCGGCGAGGATAAGGACCACCCGAAAAAAAGAATCCCGCCGCGTGGCGGGATTCGGTCGGGTCATGTCGTGTTGGTTTTTCGACCGTGTTTCCGTCATCGAAAACAAGAATTTGACCGGTCTAAAGATATGACTATTTGGCACACGGACACGCGACTTGCAGTTCCGGACAACACGCCACCCGTCATCCCGGACCGGGGTCGCGTGGATTCCACCCATTTGGCCCAGAATTTTGGCATTGAATGATTTTTATATGTAAATAATATTTAATATGTTTGGTGTGTGGCATATCTTTACACGCTTATGGAAAAGATGCGGTGCGCCGGCCGGGGCGCAACCTCAGGTTTGCTAACTTTGCGCGGCCCCCGGCGGGTCCCATTTTATCCTGTGAACATGTTCAGAGTCCTGCTCCCCCTGTGCCTGGTATGTGCGTTCCATATGGCGAGCGCCCAGACCCACCTTTCCCGCGTCACTTTTCCGATCGACGAAACGCAGACGCTGCGGGATCTCGCCAGGGCCGGACTCGACCTCACGCACGGCCATTCCGATCGCCGCGACGCCTTCACCACGGAGGTCCAGGGCTTCGAGCTCAAGCGCCTGGCGGAGATGGGCATCCGCTACACGGTCGACATCCCGGACATGAACGTTTACCGCAAGCAGGGCGCCCACCAGCACCGCGAGGAGGTCCTCCTCGATTGCCAGCAACGCCATTTCGACCAGTCGATCCCCAAGAATTTCGAACTCGGCCAGGCCGGCGGATTCTTCACGATGCCGGAGATCATCGACCAGCTCGATGCGATGGCCTTCCTCTATCCCCACCTGGTCAGCGTGCGCCAGCCCATCGGCAATTTCAAGACGTGGCAGAACAACAGCATTTTCTGGCTGCGCATGTCCGACAATCCGGATATCGACGAGAACGAGCCCGAGGTCCTGTATACCGGCCTTCACCACGCGCGCGAACTGATCACGGTCAGCCAGACGATCTATTACATGTGGTATCTCCTGGAGAACTACGACAAGGATCCCCTGATCCGGGATATCCTCAACAACACCGAACTCTTCTTCGTCCCCGTCCTCAATCCGGACGGGATGAACTACAACATCGCCGGCTACGATGCCGACGACGACGCCTTCCGCCGCAATCACCGCAAGAACATGCGGGACAACAACAACGACGGCACGTTCGATCCCGAGTACGACGGCGTCGACCTCAACCGGAACTACGGGTACCAGTGGGGCTTCGACGACGAAGGGTCAAACGGGTATCCGGGTAGCGACACGTACCGCGGTCCTTCGCCGTTTTCCGAGCCTGAGACGCAGGCGATGCAGTTCTTCTGCCAGCAGCATGATTTCCGTATTGCGCTCAACCACCATTCCTTCGGGAATCTGCTCGTCCATCCTTTTGGCTACAATAACACATCCGCCGGGGACTCCCTCCTGTTCAGCCATTACGGCGCGCTCCTGACCGAGCTCAACCGGTTTGCTTACGGCCGCGGCATGGAGACCGTCGGCTACGCGACCAACGGAGACTCGGATGACTGGATGTACGGCAACCAGGGCATTTATTCGATGACCCCGGAGGTTGGCAACGGTGACGACGGGTTTTATCCGACCCGCGACCGGATCATCCCGCTCTGCCAGTCCACGCTGGAGATGAACCTGCTGGCTGCCCGCCTGGTCAACGCCCTCGTGCGCGTCACGGACGAGAATTCCCGTTTCCTGCAACCGGGCATCAATGCGCTCAACCTGGAATTCACGCGCTACGGTCTCCTCGACGGTCCGGTGGAGATCAGTTTCAACGCGCTCAGCTCCTACATCACTGAAGTGCCTGCGCCGTTCATCGCCGACCTGGTCAAGTTCGTCCCCTACGATAAATCGCTCACCCTCCGGGTGAATCCCGACGTCCCGTACGGGGCGTCCCTCCCCCTCGAGATCCTCTACCGTCAAGGCAACTACGTTTTCCGGGACACGCTCTTCAAGGTGCGGTCCGATGTCCAACTCGTCGTCAATGATCCGGGCAACCTGTCGAACTGGGATACTACGGGCAGCGGCGCCTGGACGACGACCAATGAGTCCTACAAGTCCGGTCCCGTCTCGATCACCGACAGCCCGGGCACGCCCTACAGCCCCAACCAGAACGCCGGTTGCATGCTCGCCGAAGTCGTCGATCTCACCACGTCGAGTTCCGCATATGCCCAGTTCTGGGCGCGGTGGGACATCGAGGATTACTACGACTACGTGCTCTTCCAGGCCAGCGAGGATGGCAACAATTGGGAAAACCTCTGCGGCACGCATTCCAAGCCGGGCTCGCTGTTCCAGCAATATGAAGAGCCCCTGTACGACGGCCGGCAGACGACCTGGGTGAAGGAGGAGATCGACCTCTCCAATTACCTGGGCAAGAACATCCTCCTGCGTTTTGTCCTCTTTACCGATGGCTTCGTGCACAGGGACGGATTCTACTTCGATGACTTCAAGGTCGTCACCGTCGAGGGCGGCACGGTTTCCACCGATCCGGTCGTGACCGCATCCGTTCGCGTATTCCCCAACCCGGCGGATGATTTCGTCCGCATCCAATGCGATGCCGGCAAGCCCTTCGATGTTTCCATCGTCGACGCGCTCGGTCGCGTCGTCTTCCGGCGGGAAGCGCTGGCCGATGGTTGGCTGTCGGTTTCCACGGCCAACTGGCCGGCGGGCCTTTACCACTATTCGGTGACGCTCGAGGGCCGTCCGGTCGCATCCGGCGGGCTTCAGGTTGCCCGATAGCGGATCGCGGCGAAATACCGATCTTTGCGCCCGATTTCACCTGCTCCGCGTAAGCGGGCATCCATGCATCCTAAACGCAATCACCATGGCGACCAATACCCGTTTCCTGGCCTCCCTCGGCGTCCGGAAATTCAACAACGGCACCTGGACCGGACAGAAGTCCACCAAGTCCGGGACCTACATTCCCTCGATCTCCCCGGTTGACGGACAACTCATCGGTTCCGTCAGCGTGACGGCGCCGAAGGACTACGACAAGGTCATCCGCACGGCGGAAGAGGCCTTCGCATATTGGCGGATGGTGCCCGCGCCCAAGCGCGGCGAGATCGTGCGCCAGTATGGTGACGCGCTGCGTCGCTTCAAGGATCCCCTCGGCCGCCTCGTCTCCTACGAGATGGGCAAGAGCCTGCAGGAAGGTTGGGGCGAAGTGCAGGAGATGATCGACATCTGCGATTTCGCCGTCGGCCTGTCGCGCCAGCTCTACGGGCTCACGATGCATTCCGAGCGGTCCCAGCACCGGATGTACGAGCAGTGGCATCCGCTCGGCGTGGTCGGCGTGATCTCCGCCTTCAATTTCCCGGTGGCCGTCTGGTCGTGGAATGCCATGATCGCCCTCGTCTGCGGCGACGTCGTCGTCTGGAAACCCTCCGAGAAAGCGCCCCTGTGCGGTGTGGCTTGCATGCAGATCTTCAAGGACGTCCTCAAGGCCAACAAACTGCCGGAAGGCATCGTCTCCCTGGTCAACGGCGATTACCGCGTCGGTGAACTCATGACGCAAGATCACCGTGTACCGCTCGTGTCCGCCACGGGAAGCACGCGCATGGGCAAGGCCGTCGGCGCCGCCGTGGCCGCACGCCTCGGCCGCAGCCTGCTCGAACTGGGCGGGAACAACGCGATCATCCTCACGCCGGAGGCCGACCTCAAGATGGTCCTCGGCGCGGTGGTCTTCGGCGCGGTCGGCACGGCCGGCCAGCGCTGCACCTCCACGCGCCGGCTCATCATCCACGAGTCTGTCTTCGACCGGTTTACCCGCGCCCTCGCCAAGGCCTACAAGCAGGTCCGCATCGGCGATCCGCTCGACCCGAAGAACCACATGGGCCCGCTGATCGACATCCAGGCCGTGTATGCCTACCAGAAGGCCCTCGAGGCGATCAAGGCCCAGGGCGGCCGCATGATCGTGCAAGGCGGCGTGCTGAAAGGAAAGAAATACGCGAGCGGGTGCTATGTCCAGCCGTGTATCGCTCATGTGCGCAATGACATGCCTATCGTCCAGACCGAGACCTTTGCCCCGATCCTGTACGTCATGTCCTACAAGACCCTCGACGAGGCGATCCGGATGCAGAACGACGTCCCGCAGGGATTGTCATCGGCCATCATGACGAACAACATGCGCGAAGCCGAGCAGTTCCTGTCGGCTGCCGGTTCGGATTGCGGCATTGCCAACGTCAACATCGGCACCTCCGGTGCGGAGATCGGCGGGGCATTCGGCGGGGAGAAGGAGACCGGCGGCGGCCGCGAGAGCGGCTCCGACAGCTGGAAGGCCTATATGCGCCGGCAGACGAACACGATCAACTGGGGGCGGACCTTGCCGCTTGCGCAGGGGATCAAGTTCGACCTGTAGCCAAAGGCCGGCCATGCCGGCGAGGATCAGTGTGCGAAGTCATCCCAAGGCGGGAGACGGTCATCGCGAACGCGTCCAGATCTGGGTGCGCCCGAAGGCCGGGGCGCCGATGTATCCACGCAGCTTCAGCTTGCCGGGATCCAGCATCTTGATGTAGTAGGAATAGACCGAGCCCGATTCGGGATCGAGGACCTCGCCGTTCCGGCCACCATCCGGTGTTATCTCCAGGCCCGTGAGGATGTTCATCCCCACGATGGGTTTTCCCTTTCGGTCGCCCGGGCATTTGGGGCAAATCGAATCGGCATCTTCTTCCAGCAGCCTGACGACCTTGCCGAAATAGCGTCCGTCCTGCTCGTAGATCTCGACGACCGACTTGGCGCGTCCGTCACGGTCGTCGACCGTCGTCCACAAGCCAGTCACCTGGGCCCGTGCGACGGGGACCAGCGCCAGCATCCAAATACTGAAGAGGAGGAATGACTTCAACGTTGTGATCATAGCGGTACCCAACATCCTGAGCGGCAAATGGTTGACCCAAATCCTTATCTTTGCCCGACCTTCCAAGAATCCGCAAACCCATCCGGCATGGTCAACAAGGTCATTCTCATCGGCAATCTCGGCCGCGATCCCGAAGTCCGTCATCTCGAAGGCGGAGTCGCCGTCGCCACGTTCTCCCTGGCGACTAACGAAAGCTACCGGGACAAGAACGGCGAGTGGCAGACCAACACGGAATGGCATGACATCGTCTTGTGGCGGGGCCTGGCCGAGCGGGCGGAGAAGCAATTGAAGCGCGGTATGCAGGTGTATATCGAGGGCAAATTGACCCATCGGAAGTACCAGGACAAGGACGGACACGATCGCTACCGCACGGAGGT
>CAYMLN010000162.1:3432-5910 GCA_964391045.1 uncultured Saprospiraceae bacterium | reverse complement strand
CCTGGTCCATGGTTCACCCGGTTCCAAGGATGCGTGCCTCGAGTACCTGATCGATACCAACTTGCTGGCCCGCGTCGACGTGGTCACCTATGACCGGCCGGGGTATGGGCATTCCGGTTTCGGAACCTCCCTCTCCTCCCTGACCCGGCAAAGCGAAGTGCTCAATGCCCTGATGGACTCGCTCGCGTACGACAAATACTGGCTCGTGGGCCACAGCTATGGGGCGCCCGTCATCGTGCAGGAAGCCTTGCGCCATCCGGCGTCAATCGGCGGATTATGCCTTGTCGCTGGATCTGTCAGTCCCGAACTCGAACCGCGTTCGATCGGCTGGCGCAAGTGGATCGACATGCCCATATTTCGTGGCATCTTGCCCAATGCCTTACGTGTCAGCAACGAGGAGCTTATGCCGCTGCGCACGGACCTTGCCCTGATGGAAGATGATTGGAGTGACATCCGCGTACCTGTCGCACTTATTCACGGCACGGATGATGCCCTTGTGCCCTTTGACAATCTCGATTGGGCCAGGCAAAAACTCACGCAAGCCGATACGGTCATGGTGCGCGTGCTCGACCGGCAGTCCCATTTCATTTTCTGGACACACGAGCGCGAGATCGCAGCGATGTGCCTGTCGATGATGGGTCCGTTGCCCGGCAAATCGGTCCGCGCGGATTAGCCGTTCTTCGGCCAGCGGAGATACATGAACGTTCCGCTCACAGCCGCGATGGCGATCCACACGACGGCCATACCGGCCTGGCCATAGATCATGGAACCGATCCCGAAGAGTAGCCCGTATACAAGGAAACAGCCGAGGAGCATCAACAGGATCTCATTCGCCAGCTTGCCGGTGACGATGGAGCCCGAGGGCAGTTCACCGCTGCGCTGCCCGGCCTCGATGACCGGGCGCCAGCCCGCGCCGTGCGGCCGGATGAGCGCGTAGAAGCGCACCAGCGTCAGCATGTCGGTCGGCTTGGTGGCCAGCGTTGCCGCGATCCAGACCACGGTCGTGATGGCCACGCCCGCGACGAGCTTGACATGGCCGGCCCACGCATTGCCAACGCCGAATTCCATGATCAACGCAACGAGGAAAGAAATACCCATCGCGGTGAGTTCGCTCATGGCGTTGATCCGCCACCAGAACCACCGCAGGATGAAGAGCAGCCCGGTGCCGGCGCCGATCTGGAGCAGGATATTGAATGCCTGCAGGGCGCTGCTGAGGAGCAGGGCCATGAGGCTGGCCAGGATCATTAGCACGACCGTCGTATAGCGACCTACGCGAACCATTTCCTGCTCGGTCGCGTCCGGCTTGACGAATCGGCGGTAGACATCGTTGACCATGTATGAACTGCCCCAGTTGAGATGCGTGCTGATCGTGGACATGAGCGCCGCGAGCAACGCAGCCACGAGCAACCCGATCAATCCTGCAGGCAGGAAGGTCAGCATCGCCGAGAACGCCAGGTCGTCGCGAACGAATTCTGCGGGTATGCCCGGAAAGGCGGCGCCGATATCCGCTACCGTCGGGAAGACGACGAGCGACGCCAGCGCGATGAGGATCCACGGCCAGGGTCGCAGGGCGTAGTGCGCGATGTTGAACAGCAGGGTAGCAGTCACGGCGTGTTGTTCATTCCGTGCCGAGAGCATCCGTTGTGCGATATAGCCGCCGCCGCCGGGCTCCGCGCCGGGATACCAGACGCTCCACCACTGCACGGCGATCGGCACGAGGAAGAGCGGGATCATTTCCGCAGGGTTGCCGAAGTCGGGGAGGAAGTCGAGCTTTCCTTGCACCGCCGGTTGGGCAAGCAGGTTGTCAAGCCCACCCACCTGCGGCAAATCGAGGATGTACAGACATGCCCAGACCATCCCCGTCATCGCGAGCAGGAATTGGAAGAAGTCGGTCAGGATGACGCCCCGAAAACCGCCGATCGCCGAATACACGACGGTGATGGCCGATACGTACAGGATCACTTCCCAGGCGCTGAGGCCGAGCATCACGCCGCCGATCTTGATCCCGGCGAGCAGGACCGTCGCCATGATCATGACGTTGAAGAATACGCCGAGATACACCGCACGAAATGCGCGCAGGAACCGCGCGGCTTTTCCGCTGTAGCGCAGTTCGTAGAATTCCAGGTCGGTCGTGATGCCGGATCGCCGCCAAAGCTTGGCATACACGAAGACCGTCAGCATGCCCGTGAGCAGGAACGCCCACCAGGCCCAGTTGCCCGCCACGCCATGCTGGCGCACGATGTCGGTGACGAGGTTAGGCGTATCCGCCGAAAAGGTCGTGGCCACCATTGACACGCCAAGCAGCCACCAGGGCATGGAGCGTCCGCCGAGGAAGAACTCCGAACTGGACGACCCGGACTTCCGCGAGGCCCAAAGACCGATAATGAGGGTGACGGCGAAGAAAAGCAGGATGACGATCCAGTCGACGAGGGCAAGTTGCATAGTCGGCGTTAACGCGCGGCGTTAGTTGTGGGACTG
>CAYMLN010000162.1:0-3422 GCA_964391045.1 uncultured Saprospiraceae bacterium | reverse complement strand
GACTGGCCGCGTGTAACGCCAAGGTCATGAGAATTCGCCGTGCCCGGTCAGGCGAAGCGCCAACGCACGAAGGCCTCCATCGCCTCGTACTCGGCGAGGCCAAGGGCATTGTACTGGCGGGCCGTTTCCCGGTTGCGGTCCTCTGCGCGCTGCCAGAACTCGCGCGTGTCATTCCCCGGATAGACGGGATGATCCTTCTGCGACTGGTGCATGAAGATGGCCCGGCGTTTTTTCAGCAGTTCGTCGGGACTGAGCGGCACCGCCATCTCGATCTCGTCGACCGGCCATTCGTGCCACGCGCCGCGATAGAGCCAGAGGTAACAATCGGCCCGCCAGGCCGACGTGCGCGTGCGGGCAAAGGCCTCGAAGATGGCGTCCAGGCAGACGCGGTGCGTGCCGTGCGGGTCCGCGAGATCGCCCGCCGCATAGACCTGGTGCGGCCGGATGGACTCGAGCAGGTCAACGACCAATCGATAGTCCGTTTCCGAGAGTTCATTCTTCCGCACACCGCCCGTCTCGTAGAAGGGCATGTCGAGGAAATGGATGTTGTCGGCCGGCACGCCGCAGAAAAGCGCGGCACTTCGGGCCTCTTCCTTCCGGATGATCCCCTTGAGCAGGCGCAACGCGGGAATGTCGGGCTGGCCCGGGTCGCGCGTGCGGAGAAATTCCGAAACCTCTGCTGTCAGCGCATAAAGTTTTTCACTGCCGCTATCGGTGGCGCGGCTGTAGTCCGCCATGAATTCCGCGAACCGCCAGGCCTCCTTATCGTGCACGGCGATATTGCCCGACACCTGGTACGCGACATGCACGTCATGGCCCTGCTCGACCAGCCGCAGCAGGGTGCCGCCCATCGAGATGACGTCGTCGTCGGGATGCGGACTGAACACAATGACCCGCTTTCGGGCCGGCGATGCGCGCTCCGGTCGGTTGGTATCGTCGGCATTGGGCTTGCCGCCCGGCCATCCCGTGATCGTGTGCTGGAGCCGGTTGAAGACCTTCAGGTTGAGCGAATACGCGTGAGCGTACTCCGCGATAAGTTCGCTCAGGCCGTTGTGCACATAGTCCTGGTCCTGGAGCTTGAGGATTGGCTTGCCGATCTGCTGTGAGAGCCAGATCACGGCCTTGGCGGCAAGGGCGTCGTCCCACGCGCAGATGCCCGCGAGCCAGGGCGTCTTGTTGCGGGTCAGCTCGGCCGCCGCGGCGGCATCGAGATAGAAGCGGACGTCCGGATGCTGCTGCAGGTAACTCGCCGGGACGCGATCGGAAATGTCGCCCTCGATCGCGGCCTTGACGATATCGGCCTTGTGCGAGCCCCAGGCCATGATGAAGATCTTTTGGGCCTGGAGGATCGTCCCGATCCCCATGGTGACAGCCCGGTGCGGCACGTTCTCTTCCTTCCCGAAATCCTTGATCGCGTCCTCGCGCGTCACCGGATCCAGCTTGACAAGCCGCGTCGATGACGAGATCCACGAGCCCGGCTCGTTGAACCCGATATGCCCCGTTCGCCCGATGCCGAGGATCTGGATGTCAATGCCGCCGGCGCGTTCGATCTGCTGCTCGTAATGCTTGCAGAACGCCTCCATCGCATCGAGGTGCAGGTGCCCGTCCGGGATATGCACATTGGCCGGGTCGATATCGACATGATCGAACAGGTATTCTTTCATAAACCGCACGTAACTCTGCGTGGCATCCGGATGGATCGGGTAGTATTCGTCGAGGTTGAACGTGATGACATTGGCAAACGACAAACCTTCCTCCTTGTGCTGGCGAACGAGTTCGGCGTAAATGCGGATCGGCGAACTGCCCGTGGCGAGGCCGAGGACGATCTGCCGGTTATCCTCTTGTCGCTCCCGGATCGCCCCTGCAATATGCCGGGCGATGTCGAGGGCGCCGGCCTCAGGGTCGATCCACAGGGTGACAGGGATCTTCTCGAAGTCCTTGAGCTGATAGCGAAGTGGGGAAGCCGGAAAGCGGCTGGTTGGCGCGGAGGGCATCGCGATGGGTTTATTGTCTAAAGATAGCGCAGAGGCTATTTTTATGAGGTTGAAACAGTCGAGACGGTCGAGACAGTTGAGACGGTTGAGGACCTTCAAAGGAAAAGGCGTGAGACCTAAACTGTCTCAACTTTCTCATCGGTCTAAAGATCTCATGCCTCGCCCCTCATTCCTTGGGAAAGGTCGAGACAGTTGAGACAGTCGAGACCTTTTAAAAGAAACGGCGTACAGCCTCAACTATCTCAACTGTCTCAACTGTCTAAACAATTATTGTCCGGGCCACAAGTCCGGCACAACGCCTGGCCTAAAAACTTTTAGCTTTTAGCTTTTAGTTTTTACCTGCTCAGGAGAGCCCCACGATCGTCCCGTCATCAAAGATGTCCATGCCCTCCGCGGCGGGGATCGCCGGGAGTCCGGGCATGCGCATCATCTCCCCGAGGATCGGGATCACGAAGCCCGCGCCGGCAGCGACTTCAAATTCACGCACGGTGATGCGGAACCCTGTGGGACGTCCCACCTTGCGCTCGTCGTCGGAGAAGGATTTCTGCGTCTTGGCCATGCAGACGGGGAACTTGTCGAAGCCGAGCTTTGCGAACCCTTTCAGCTGGCCTTTGGCCTTTGCGGTGTAGTCGACGCCGTCGGCGCCATAGATCTCGCGCGCGATGGTCTCGATCTTGTCCTCGATGCTGAGGTCCCAGCTGTAGAGCTGATGGTAGTCGCTCTTGCCTTCTTCGACGATGCGCACCACCGCCTTTGCCAGGTCGGTCATGCCGTTGCCGCCTTCGGCCCAGCCTCGGGCCAGGATGGCCTCGACGCCCATCGCCGCGCAGGCTTCCTGCACGTGGGCGATCTCCTCCGCCGTGTCGGTGGGGAAGTGGTTGATGGCCACGACCGGGCGGATGCCGAATTTCATGCAGTTCTCGATATGCTTCGCGAGGTTCGGGAAGCCTTTCTTGACATTGTCGAGGTTGGGCGTGCCGAACTCGTTTTTCTTGGCGCCGCCGTGATGGCGCAGCGCGCGGATCGTGGCGACGAGGACGATGACCTCGGGCCGCAGGTTGCCCGCAGGGCACTTGATGTCGAGGAATTTCTCCGCGCCGAGGTCCGCGCCGAAGCCGGCCTCGGTGATCACGTACTCGCTCAGCGAGAGGCCCATCTTGGTGCCGATGATCGAGTTGGTCCCCTGCGCGATGTTGGCAAAGGGCCCGCAGTGCAGGATAGCCGGGTTGCCCTCGAGGGTCTGCACGAGGTTGGGCTTGATGGCGTCCTTGAGCAGCAGGGCCATCGGGCCTTCCGCCTTCAGGTCGCGGGCGTAGACGGGCTCGCCGCTGTACGTGTAGCCGATGAAGATGCTGCCCAGCCGGTGCTTGAGGTCCTGGAAGTCCTTGGAGAGGCAGACGATGGCCATGACCTCAGAGGCCACGGTAA
>CAYMLN010000161.1:0-5915 GCA_964391045.1 uncultured Saprospiraceae bacterium | reverse complement strand
CCGCCACCGTCGTGGCCGGCAAGGGTCGGTATTTCGACATCGTCAAGAACCTGGAGATCTTCAGCAACCTGTACCGGGAGGTGAACTCGAACTACGTCGACGAGATCGACCCGAACAAGCTCATGAAGGTCGGCATCGACGCGATGCTGGCGACCCTGGACCCGTTTACCAACTACTGGTCCGAATCCCAGATCGAGGGCTTCCGGTTTCGCAACGAAGAAGGCGAGGCCTCCTCGGGCATGCAGGTGAAGAAGATCGGGACCGACCTGGTGATCACGCGCATCATCGAGGATTCGCCGGCGCACGCGGCCGGGCTTCGCATCGGCGACATGATCAAGACGGTCAACGGCGAGCCGACCGACCAGCGGACCGCGGATGACGTGATGGGCATCATCGCCGGCCAGCCGGGCAGCGAAATGTCGATCGATGTCCTGCGCCCGGGCCAGGCCGAGACGATCGCCGTCAAGATCTCGCGCGGCGGCATCGACGGGAAGAACGTCCCCTATTCCGGCTTCGTGGCCGACGATATCGGATACATTTCGCTGACGACCTTCACCCGGGATGCCGGGCGCAACGTGGCGAACGCCCTGCGCGACCTGAAGACCGAGAATGCGAAGATCAAGGGCGTCATCCTCGACCTGCGGGGCAATGGCGGCGGATTGCTTCGCGAGGCGATCAATGTCTGCAACGTGTTCATTCCAGCTGAGGAAACGGTCGTGACCACCCGCGGCAAGGTTGTCGAGGCCGACCAGGAATTCAAGACCAAGAGCGATCCTGTCGATGCGGAGATCCCGCTTATCGTGCTTATCGACGAGCACTCGGCCTCCGCGTCCGAGATCGTCTCCGGCGTGATGCAGGACCTGGACCGCGGCATCATCATCGGCCAGCTGTCTTACGGCAAGGGCCTTGTGCAGAATACGTTCGATGTCGGGTACAACGCCAAGGTCAAGCTGACCACCAGCAAGTATTATATCCCCAGCGGGCGATGCATCCAGTCCGTCGAGTACAAGGACGGCGAGCGCGTGCACATCCCGGATGAAAAGCGGGCGAAATTCAAGACCCGCGGCGGCCGGACGGTCCTCGACGGCGGCGGCGTCCAGCCGGACATCCCGCTGGCACAGGAAAAGGCGCCCCTGATCGTCGACAAGCTGAGGGACCAGGACGTGATCTTCAACTACGCCACGCAGTATTGCATCGGGCGCGATTCCGTCCCGGGACCGGAGGCATTCCAATACACCGACTTCGCGACCTTCCAGTCCTTCCTGCAAAAGAGCGCCTTCACGTTCGATACCCGCACGGACGAGGCGATCCGTGCGCTCAGGACGGTGGCCGGCGAAGAAGCGTTTTCCGCCGACCTGGACCAGCAGATCCAGGGCCTCGCCCAGCAGCTCGGCAAGGAAAAGGACGCCCAGGTCAGGAAACACGAGAAGGAGATCCTGAAAGCCATTGAGCGGGAGATCCTGGTACGTTATTATTTCGAGACCGGGCTGGTCCGCCACCAGCTCAAGAACGATCCTGAACTGAAGGAGGCCATCGCCGTGCTCAACGCGCCGCAGCGCTACGGCGCCATCCTGTCGGGTCGTTGAGTCAACGTCGGCGTCGCCTAATCGCTTTCCCGGCCGGATGACCCTCCTGCACATCGAGACCTCGACCCATCGCGGTTCCACGGCCATCACCCGGACGGGGCGCATCGTGGCGTACCGCCAGCTGCCAGCCGACCAACCCCAGTCGGCGACGCTGGCCCCCTCGATCCGCGGCATGCTCGCCGAATGCGACCTGCGCCCGGCCGACCTTGCCGCCGTCTCGGTCAGCTCGGGCCCTGGATCCTATACGGGACTTCGGGTAGGCAGTTCGACGGCGAAAGCCATGGCCTACAGCCTTGGCCTGCCCCTTGTCGATGTGCCCACCCTGTATGCCCTGGCCTACCAGGCCCGGATGTCCTGGCCGGATGCCGCCTATTACCTGCCGTTGATCGATGCCCGCCGGACGGAAGTGTATGCGGTGTTGTTCAACCATGCCCTGGCGCCTCTCGGGCCGGTCATGTCCGTCTGCCTGGATGATCCGGCCTTCCCCGGCATACTCCCTTCGGTCGGTGACGTCATCGTTTGCGGGGACGGTGGCCTGAAGATCCCGCCCGACCTGGAGGAACGGACCGGCATTCGAATCGATCGAACCCTGATCCAGGATGCGACATTGCTCCCGGGTCCCGCGGCGGAACGGCTCTCGGCCGGACGCACGGCCGACCCCATCCACTTCGTCCCCGATTACCTCAAGCCCCCCAACATCACGACCCCCAAAAATCGGTGAACGCTCCCCTGTCACCCTGTTCCCCTGTCACCCTGTTACCCTCCCCCTAACATCACGACCCCAAAAAATCGGTAACCACCCCCCCGATCCGGCGAACGAAGTGTGGGGGGCGGTGTTTTAAATATACATGGGGCTGCATATATATCCCATTTAAGCATTTTATCTAATTCAATACCAAGCCATTACAAATTATCATTCAAAATATGGAACGGTTTGTGCTTCATCCTGAATGAATCCGAACAATCTCACTCATGATGAAAAAAAAGACCGAAATCGTCAGTTTGCGAAAGGGCTCCAGTGAAATCGAGCTCAATTATGCCGATCTCCGCAAAGCTGTGCTCGTCCTCCGCGCGGTAAACCACAAACTCCGGCAGCGAATCATCGATCTCCTTGAGGAACATGCCACCATGACGGTCACGGACATCTACATCAAGCTTCGCCTGGAACAATCCGTGGCCTCGCAGCACCTGGCGATCCTCCGCCGGGCGGGCGTGGTCAACACGGAGCGGCAGGGCAAGTTTATCTACTACTCCCTGGACCGTGACCGCCTGAACCAGATCTCGAAGCTCGTGGAAGACCTCGCGGGCTAAATGATCGCTTTAGGTAGCCCGTTTAAGGGCCTGAAAATGTGATTCTTAAAAATTTTTTCCTACCCCCCGCTTTTACCCATTTCCTTGTTTATCAGCCACTTACTCACGTGGCCGTGATCCTTAGCCGTTTACAGATTCGGTTTTTTACTTATATCTATTTGCCAGATCGAATCTTCTGTGCAAATTTGTTGCTAAGGTTTAACTCAAAATAAGGAAATGTATGAAAAGGACTAAGGTCACCTTTCAGCAGGAGAAGCTTTCGGTCTCCTCGGAGCTGATGCGCGCTTTGGCACATCCGCTCCGGCTGAAGATCCTGGAATTCCTGGACCAGAACCAAAACATCCAGGTCAATCACATCTACAACTCCCTGAAGATCGAGCAATCCATCGCCTCCCAGCACCTTCGGATCCTGAAGAATGCGGGCGTGCTGATAGCGGACAAGGACGGGAAATACATGCACTACGCCATCGACTATTCCCGCGTCCAGCAGGCCGTCAAGGCGATCAATCGATTTCTTGGAAAGTAAGTCTCGCCTATTCCCAACGATTACCTCCCCTTTCTGTTCCCATCCCAAATCTTTTTCCGAAAGGGCCTTTCCGTTGCCTTGCATTTCCTTATCCACCTTGCAGGTTCGCCGGCATGCATGACCATGGCCGGCCCGGTGTTAGCCGGGACCCCTTGACTTTCTTCCCCGAATAAGATCGAATGGATCGTGGGCGACGCCGCTCAGGACGTCGTCGTGTTGTCTTGTCCGCCGGTTTCGGCGGCCGGCGCGTTTTCCCCGTGCGCCTTGAAGATCCGGCGGTGAAACACCAGGAGCATCAGTACGCCTGTCGTGATGGCCGCGTCCGAGATGTTGAAGACCGGACGGAAAAACTGGAAGCGGTCGCCGCCCCAAAACGGCACCCACTCCGGCAGGACCGTATCGAGCATCGGAAAATAGAGCATATCCACGACCTTGCCGAAGAGGAACGGTGCGTATCCGCCCGATTCCGGAAACATGGTGGCGAGCCCCCCGTGGTAGGGCGTGGCGGAGAAGATCAACCCGTAGAAGGCGCTGTCGATAATGTTTCCGATCGCCCCGGCCATGATCAGCGAGAAGGAAATGATCACCCCGACGGTCTCGCGCATGCGGACCAGCCCGTGGATGATGTAGGCCAGGAAGGCCACGGCCACCAACCGGAAAAGGCTCAGGAGGAGCTTGCCCCAGGTGCCGCCGAGGGACAGGCCGAAAGCCATCCCCTCATTCTCCACGAAATGGATGCGCGCCCATGAAAGGCCGAGGAGGTTGAATTCCTCCCCGTACTCCATGTGGGTCTTGACCCAGATCTTGAGCCATTGGTCGGCCAGGAGGACCAGGAAAACGGTGAGGATGACAAGCTGGGTGCGTCGATTCATGCCGTCTGGAGACTGGGTATGGACCGGCCGCCGCCCGTGCGGGGATCATCGCCCGGGGTAAAACCGATTCCGCACCGGATTACTGTTGTGCCTGCTTGGCTTCGATCGACAACGTGGCGTGGGGGACGGCGCGGAGCCGCTCCTTGGAAATCAGCTTACCCGTCTCGCGGCAAATGCCATAGACCTTGTTCTTGATCCGGATCTTCGCATTCTCGAGGTGTTGGATCAGCTTCTGCTGCCGGGCGGCCTGCACGTTGAGGCGCTCCACTTCAACGGTCACCATGCCGTCGTCCAGGCCCTTGACCTTGTTGTCGGGATTCTCGGTAAACTCTTCGAGTTGCTTGAGGTAAAACTCAAGCTGCTCGCGGGCGACGATCAGCTTCTGGTCGATCAGCAGGTCAAACTCCTCGAGCTCGGTGTCGCTATATCGGGTCTTTTCCGGCATCTCCGGGGCGGGAGCCGCCTCGTGCTGGGGGTGTCCTTTCTTCACAGTCATTTCTTCGGAGGGTTTGGGCGTCTCGCGCCGAACCGGCGCGGGCTTGGCCTGGGGTTGCGCCGGCATCGTGCCGGACACCTGGATGCCGGCCGGGCGCGTCACCTTGTCGGTGACTTTCGATCCTGCCACCTGGGCGGGCTTGGCCTCCACTTTCGGCGCGGCCTTGGGCGCTGCGGCCTTGGGGGTGGGCTTTACCGCAGCCGAGGCTTTCGGCGGCGTCGGCTTGGCGACCGGTGCGGGTTTTACGACGGCCTTGGGGGCCGGCGCAGGTTTTACGACGGCCTTGGGGGCCGGCTTGGGCGCGGACTTCACGGCCACGGGCTTCGCTTTCACGGCCGGGGCCTTTGCCTTCGGGGCCGGGGCGGCCTTCTTGGCGGCAGGCTTGGCGACCGCTTTCGGCTTTGCGGCAGGCTTTGGAGCGGCTTTCTTCGGCGCAGGGGCAGCCTTCTTGGCGACGGGCTTGGCCACGGCTTTTTTCGCGGCTAGCGGCTTCGGGGCCGGCTTGGCAGCGGCCTTCTTCGGGGCCGGCTTGGCGGCAGCTTTCTTTGGGGCGGGCTTGGCCACGGCCTTCTTGGCGGCTGCAGGCTTCGTCGCCGGCTTGGCAGCGGCCTTCTTCGGGGCAGCCTTAGGCTTTGCGGAAGCGGCGCCTTTCGCGGCAGCCGCCTTCTTCGGCGCAGTCTTCGCGGCCTTGCTCTTCGCTGCGGTCGGCTTGGTTCGGTTTGATTTCGGAGTGGCCATGACCTCTCTGTTTAAACGTTCGGAGGATATCCATCTGCTTTGTGCCTCAGCCAGTTAGACAATATCGCCGGACTCGCTGGACGTCAAAAACGCCGCAAATTTAAACGAATGCGCCGAATCACCGCCGAAAAGCACGGGGGCAATGCGGAATTTGAAGAGATTAAATGATTTTCTTTCGCCAAAAGTTCTGCCCGGAAATCGAAATTCCGCCAACCGGCTGGCCTGCCGAATAACCGAAAACTCCTTTTCCGGCCTAAAATCCCGTCCAAGTCAGTGCTAATCAGCAGATAATCAGCGGATTAATACCGAGCCCGCCTATCCGGTTAATGGCCCGCTACTGCAGAGACCGGCCGTCAAGCATGAAAAGAGCCCTCCATAGGCCATCC
>CAYMLN010000160.1:0-5926 GCA_964391045.1 uncultured Saprospiraceae bacterium | reverse complement strand
TGGGTCAAATTTGTAAAGATCGCCCCCGCAAACTCCAGCCCTTGGGTTCTCTTTTGATGTATACCATGTGAACTTACTTCCATAAAACAATATTCAACCCCCGCCTCGTTCATCAGGGCCAGACAAAAACGAGCGGCCCCGCTAAAACACCACCACCTTGACCACGTCAAACCGCCGCTGCCCGTCCCAGGCCTGTAGGTAATAGATGCCGGGAGTCGCGTCGAGATCAATTTGATTGTCGCCTTCCAGGAGATAACCGGAACGAAGCGTTCGGCCGTGGGTGTCGAGGATGCGGAAGTCCATAGCTTCATCGGCGCGAACGTACACATGGCCCCGGGCCGGATTGGGATAGACGGCGATTTGCCGCGTGGGCTCGACTGTGGAGACGATGCCGAGGTCGTCCACGACGTTCCACGCCGTGGTGTTGGTGACGATCGGCGGATTGAAATCAAAGTAGATATGGGCCGTGTTGAGGATCTCATGCCGGCCCGAAAGCGTGGCGTAGGGCCGCACTGTGAAAGCGACGTAACCATGGCTACCCGGCTCGTCCTCCGACTTGGGCGGCAGGTCGATATCCCGGAAAGTGAAGGTCACGATGCCGGCTGCCGTGATGGTGGTTTCGACGTCATGGCTGCTGCCCAGCAGCTCAAACGTCGACGGATCGAGGCGACTCTCCAGGGTGTCGACGATCACGACATCAAAGGCCTTGTAAGTGCCTTCGTTCTGGAACCGAATCGTGTACTTCAGCGGATCGGCGATCAGGGAATTGTCGCGGTATGACGGGCCGGTCGGCTCGACGCGCTTGTCATTCGGATCATAACTGCACAGGACCGTGTCGACCGTGGAACCCGTATAGGCACTGTCCGCGGTCATGAATGTAGCGGTAAAGTGCAGCGGAGACCCGTTGCCCTCGAGGCCCGGTGCGGTAAAGACAATCCGGACCGGCGTAACGCCCAGCGGACCAAGCGTGATGTCACCAAAATCGATCCGGCCATCTTCTGTCCACGTGGACGGCGGATCGGTCTCCACGAGGACCAGGTCGTCGGGATGGTGCACGGCCAGAGAACCCGCTGTCGTAACAAGGTCGCGGTTGCGCACGAGGGTCAGGACCTCGAAATCCCGGTTGCATACCGGAACGTCATTCAGCATGTCGACGGTGACATTCGGGATGGACGGCTGCCAGAATCCGAAATCCGGCAGCACACTTTGCGCATCGAAGAAATCGGCCGCCTGTGGGTTCTCCGTTGTGGCCTCCGCCGGTGGTTGCGTGTCATGCCGATAGATGTAGTTGCCCGGTTCGTCGGTGTAAAATGCATATCGGCCGTATGTATTGGTGATCGACCAGATCTGCCGGCCAGCGTCGATGACCTTCCTGCCCGGGACCAGGATGTCCGGGCCCTGGTCGAAAGCTCCGTTGCGATCGTGGTCGTAGAAGACGGTGCCGGTACCGCGCAGGGCCTGGGTCACATCCGGGATGTCCAGCACGGAGACGCCCACGCGCTGCGTCACGACGAGATCGCCTTCCGGCGTGAGTGCCACGCTCCGGAGGTTGTCGGTCGTCAGACCCGAATTCCAGATCGTATACTGTTGGCGGCTTTCCCTGTCCCAGTAGTAGAGCCCGTCGTACCAGGTCGAGATCCAGAAATTCCCCCGCTCGTCCTGCACCATGCCATTGATTGTGTTGCGTGGCCAGACGTCGCTGTAATCATGCCACTGCAGCCCGTCGAATTGAAACAGGCCGCTGGTCGTGGTGACCCATACCAAGTCATCATGATCGACAAAGATACTATACACACGATCCACACCCGGCGGGGCTCCGAGGTTCGTCAGGGTTACGCCATCATAGCGATGCAAATCGTCATACCAGTCAGACAAGTACACGACGCCCTTGCTGTCACTATCGATCGAAAAAACAATTGTAAGTGGATCGATGCCCGGCACCCCATGTACTTCGTCGTCCTCGATATACCCGAATCCACGATTGCCTGAAAAGAAAAAAAGCCGGCCATCTATGGTCGCCTCGATATCGTAAACATTAGACTCCCCATATAGGAATCCGGTCAGTACGCCATTTGAGATCCGGATGATCCCGGGCGTAAGCGGGTGATCAGTATTCCCGGTATTCGCAAACCAAACGTCGCAGGTCACCGGATCGACTGCCATCGAGACCGGGTAAAAACTTTCCACATAGGCTGGGGGAACGGCATAGTGTGCCCAGCGACCATCCGCATAACGTACATCAACGCCCTGTCGGCTGCTGAACCAGATATTGCCATGGCAATCGGATTGCACGTCATCCTGATAGTTGTCCAGCATGGGCACGATCTGCGTCTTCACGGGATGCCAGGCGTCGCCGTCAAACATGTAGAAGGTGTATTCTGATTCGGTGTTGAAAAACGTGGCGTACAACCGGCCCTTTGCGTCCGCGCCTGTGAAACGCGGGGTGCTGTTGACCGGATAGGGCTTCAGGTCGGCATCCCTAAGATATTCTACATCGACACCATTGTAGCGGATGAGCCGGATCCCGTTGGCTCCCTGCGTGTATCCATGAACATACACATTTCCGATATCGTCCCGGAACGATCGGTCCAAGCCAACACCAGGGGAAGCGAGTTCGGACAGCGTATCGCCTCGAATCTGCAGGATGCGCTTCGAGGTCGGGATGACGATTGTGCCATTGTCATGGCCCAGCACGGACCAGATCCTTTCATCCTCTCCCAATATGCTGTTGGCGGGATCATAGATCTTCACGACCGCCTGCGCGGTAATATCATAAACGTAGATCGTATTGAAATGGGAGAGATAGATCGTCTGCGTGTCCGCTGCAAAGAACTCATCTTGCCTCGGCGGCAGGTTGCCAAACGCGCGGGGTATGCCATTCCGGATCCGGACGAGACGGTGATTCGTGCTATTGCTTCCGGCCCGGACAAAACACCACACATCCCCATTGGACAGCACCTGAAGGTCCTGGATGATCTTTTGCGAGTCCGTCAAGATCCCTTCGTAATAATGCGTCCACTTCTCGTACCTCGCCAAGTGCAAAACTCCGGCATTCTCGCTGCCGAACCACATCGAGCCGTCCGGTGCGTTCTCAATCACTGAAATGCCGCCGCCGACAATGGGACTGTTTGCCGCGAGGTAGGTCTCGAAGTCCCCGGTGACCAGGTTCGTCCGGGTGAGGCCACCCTGCGAGCCGACCCAGACATCATTACCCCTGACACAGACATCTGCGATCAGCCGGTCATTGACATAATTCGTCCACCCTGTCTGGGCAAACCCATCCATGCCGATCATGATGATCGCGAAACAGCAAGCACATGTGAATTTCATGGTGGTGCGTTTTGAGGTTTGTGCTCCAATGCCCGCCATGCATTTCCGCGTGATCTGCCTGCTGCAATCACTCATCCCGCTTCGCGCCCCTCTTTCCGTCCTGTCGGGAAATAGATGGCGTTAGAATTCCTGAATATAACTAAAATGCGCGGGCATGAATGTCCGGTGGCGGACAATTCGCGTTTTGCAACATGCTCACTGCTTGAAAGAATGAGCGTGAGACAGTGAGACAGTGAGACAATGAGACAGTGAGACAGTGAGACAATGAGACAGTGAGACAGTGAGACAGTGAGATTTCCGCAATGAGAAAGTATCGTCTCCCTAAACCTTCTCAACCTTCTAAACCCTCTAAACAAACCCAATCAAGTCCCAGGTCCTTAAGCATCAATGCGCCTCCAGCCAATTCTCCCCGACGCCGATGCCGACCTCGATCGGCACGGCGAGGCCGGGCATGGCCTCCTTCATCTTGTCCTCGACGAGCGCGCGGAGTTTCTTCTCCTCGGGTTTGTAGAGGTCGAAGACCAATTCGTCGTGGACCTGGAGGAGCATGCGGGATTTCATCTTCGCCTTGTCCATGGCATGGTGGACATGGATCATGGCCAGCTTGATCATGTCGGCCGCGGAGCCCTGGATCGGCGAGTTGATCGCGTTGCGCTCGGCCTGGGCGCGGACGGTCGGGTTTTTCGAATTGATGTCACGGAGGTAGCGGCGGCGCTTCATCAGCGTCTCGACATAGCCGTGCTGGCGGGCAAACTCGATCGTGTCCGTCATGTACTGCTTGATGCCGGGAAACTGCGCGAAGTAATTGTCGATGATCTCCTTGGATTCGCTGCGGGAGATGCCCAGGTTTTGCGCCAGGCCGAATGCGCCCTGGCCGTAAGCAAGGCCGAAATTGACGGCCTTGGCCCGGCGGCGCATTTCCTTCGTCACCTCGTCAAGCGGCACGCCGAAGACCTTAGACGCCGTCGAGGCATGGATGTCCTCGCCGCGACGGAACGCCTCCAGCATGCCCGCATCCTGCGTGATCGCGGCGATGATCCGCAGCTCGATCTGCGAGTAGTCGGCCGACAGGATCAGGTGGTCGTCGTCCCGGGGAATGAAAGCCTTGCGGATCTCTTTGCCGCGGTCCGTCCGGATCGGGATATTCTGCAGGTTGGGATTGTTGGACGCCAGCCGGCCGGTGGCCGCAATGGTCTGCCCAAACGTCGTGTGGACACGGCCCGTCTTGGGATTGACCAGCTCGGGCAGCGCATCGACATAGGTGGACTTGAGCTTGGCCAGCTCGCGGTAGTTCAGGATGTGGTCGATGATCGCGTGCTGCTCGCGCAGCGGAGCAAGGACGTCCTCGCTGGTGCCGTACTGGCCCGTCTTGGTCTTCGCGCCTTCGTACGGGATCTTCAGGTGTTCGAACAGGATGTCGCCCAATTGACGTGGCGAATCGAGATTGAACTCGACCCCGCTGACCTTGAAGATCTCGTCGCGGATCTCGACCAGTTCCTTTGTCAATGACTTGGAGTAGCGGTGCAGGAACGGCACGTCGAGGTTGATGCCCTCGAACTCCATCGCGGTGAGCACATGGATGAGCGGGAACTCGATGTCCTTGAGCAGCTCCTCGCCCTTCACCTCATGGACCAGTTTGTCGGTCACAGTCTTCAGCTGGAGCGTGACGTCGGCATCTTCCGCCGCATATTCCGTGATCTTCGGCAGGTCGACATCCCGCATGGAGAGTTGGTTCTTGCCCTTCTTGCCGATCAGGTCCTCGATGGGGACCGGCGTGTAGCCGAGGTAGGCTTCCGCCATTACGTCCATCTTGTGACGAATATGCGTTTCGGCGACATAGTGGGCCACCATCGTATCGTAGATCGGGTCCGCGACCTCCACGCCGTATTGGCGGATCACCTTCAGGTCATACTTCGCGTTGTGCCCGATCTTCAGCGCGTGGGTGTTGGTGAACGCGGGGCCGAAGAACCGGACGATCTCAGCGGCCCCATCGAAGTCGGTTGGACACGGAACGTACCAGGCTTCGTGCGGATGAATGGCGAATGATAAGCCAACGATCTCGCTGAATTCCTCCAGGCCTGTCGTCTCCGTATCGAAGGCGAAAGCCTTGGCCTTCGTCAATTTCTCGAGCAAAGCCTCGCGCGCCTTGTCGGTATCGACGCAATGGTACTTATGGGGCGTGTTGTGAATATTGCGCCCCGCCGGCTTCGGCGGATCCTCTTCGTCCGTCGCCGCGCCGCCCCCACCGAAGAGGTCGCCCTGTACTGCCCCGCTTTTCACCGGTGCATTCACTTCGTACGCTTCCCCCAGCTTCCGCTTGCCGAGTTGGCGGAACTCGAGTTCGCTGAACACGGCGGCCAGCTTTTCCTCGTCCGGCGGCTCGAGGATCAGGCGCTCCGGATCGAACGGCACGGGCGCATCGAGGAGGATCGTGGCGAGCTTCTTCGAGTCGAATGCATTCTGACGGCTCGCTTCAAGCTTCTCTCGTGTCGCGCCCTTAAACTGCTCGATGTTGTCGTAGATCTTCTCGATCGAATCCCACTCGTGGATCAACTTGGCGGCGGTCTTCCCGCCGACCCCTTTGACGCCAGGCACG
>CAYMLN010000159.1:0-5949 GCA_964391045.1 uncultured Saprospiraceae bacterium | reverse complement strand
CCGGTGCGGTTCTCCACCACCACGCGCTGGTTGAGCTGCTGGGAGAGCTGCTCGTTCGCCGAGCTGAGATTGGCCTTCTCGGTGGAAAGCTGTTCATTGGTAACCTTTTGTTGTTCGACCACCAGCACGAGTTCGTCGCGCTCGCCCGTCAGCTGGGTATTGGCCGCCTGGAGTTCAGCGTTCTGCTGCTTGAGCTGCTCCACCTCGGCGACAAGTGCGCGAAGTTTCTTGATCTCTTCCTGGGCCTTGCCGAGGTCCTTGGAATCCTTCATCAGCGCGTCGATGCGGGACTTGGCTTTCTTGAGCTCTTCCTTCTGGGTCTCGATCATGGCGTTGAGCTCGGTGTTACTGCCGCGCATTTCTTCGAGGTCGGAGAGGGCCTCATAATACTCTTTCTCCAGTTCGGCCTTGAGCCGGGTTTCCTCGATCAGTTCGGCGCTCTGCTTTTTGTAGAGCTTGTCCATGTTGACCTTGTTGTAGATCAGGAACGCGCTCAGGCCGAGCAGAGCGATGATCGCCACAGTGGCCAGGGCCAGGAGGCGTTGTTGGGAAGATTGCTGTGTCATAGCGGGAAGGTTGGTTTATGTCTCAAGGGAAGAGATTGGGTCAAATATCGCCATTTTAGGGGAATCCGGCCCTTCGGCCCTTGAAAACCCTATATTGCAAAGGCCTTTCAGGCTCCACCCGCGCCCCATCATGCATCCTCACGGCAACACCCTTTTCCTCGACGTCGAAACGGTCTCCGCCCAACAGCAATATGCCGGCCTCGACCCGCGCGGACAGGCGCTCTGGCGCCAGAAGACCGCCTGGCAGGCCCGTGCCGCCGAGCAACCGTGGACGGAAGACGACTACGCCCGGCAGTATACCGATCGCGCGGCCATCTTCGCCGAGTTCGGCAAGGTGATTGTCATCAGCGCGGGCTTCCTCGCCGACGGCGGGGACGGCCAGGTCCTGCGCATCAAGTCCTTTGCCGGGGATGACGAGGCCGCGGTGCTCCAGGGTTTCGCCGACCTGCTGGAAAAGAAATTCAACAACCCCACCCGCCATGTCCTCTGCGGCCACAACATCCGCGAATTCGACATCCCCTATCTGTGCCGCCGGATGATGGTGCACGATATCCCGCTTCCGGCACTCATGCAGATCGCCGGCAAGAAACCCTGGGAAGTCAAGCACCTGTCCGACACATTCGAGATGTGGAAGTTTGGCGACATGAAGAATTTCACGTCCCTCGACCTCCTGGCCTACACGCTCGGCATCCCCTCGCCGAAGGAGAACATGGACGGCTCGATGGTCGGGCACGCGTATTGGGTGGAACAGCGACTGGACGACATCCGGCAGTATTGCGAGCGCGACGTGCTGACGGTGGCCCAGGTCTTCCTGCGCTTCCAGGGGAAGCCGTTGCTGGGGGAACATGAGGTCGTGTTCCTTCCCTAAGTGGGAATTCCTCGATGCATTGGATCTTTCATGTTTCCCGCAGAGGGATCAAGGAATATTCCTTCTAAAACACCATCGTGTGAGATTGAGAAACAGCGACTGCCCAAGCATCTTCTGGAAGAGCTCTCGGAGAAATCCCTCCAAAGCCAATGCTATTGCATTCAGGGATTTGATGTTTGACTAACGACCAGCCTGTAGAGCAATCCGTGTCTCTGTGGGAAATATGAAATACCCCTCGCCATTCTCATCCCCTATTGAATGACGATCCCTTTCGTCATCCCGACATTTCCCTGCCGCAGGTGGATGAAGTAATGCCCCGC
Organism: uncultured Saprospiraceae bacterium; assembly: GCA_964391045.1. Taxonomy (GTDB): domain Bacteria; phylum Bacteroidota; class Bacteroidia; order Chitinophagales; family Saprospiraceae; genus Opimibacter. The sequence continues at coordinate 4,195 of CAYMLN010000159.1, read as the reverse complement.
CGGCACCGCCGGAAGCGCCAGCCGCACGGCATCCATCCCGCACACGCCGCGGCCGCCCTGCCAGCTGTGCACCTTGTGCCCCAGCTTGTCCATGAGCGACGCCTGCCAGGCATCGCCGGTAGAGAACCATTCCATCGTCGTGAACGCCGTGGCCGGGTTGGGGAACAACCGGAAAGCCTCGGGCCGGCTTTGATCGTACTCGAGCGCGGTGGAGACGGTACAGCCTTCGACGAGCGGGAGGAATTGAACCTCAGGGTTGAGGACGTTGAAAATGTCCTGTTCGGCCACGCCGAGCCAGTCGCGGAGGACCGTCGCGTAGACGGACCGGAAGTCGTATTGCATCGGTACGCCGGCCTGCGGTTCGATACCGGTCTCTATTTGCGGGTTCTGGCCGAGGATGCCGGGACGCACGCACGAGCCGAACAGCATTAGCGGCGCAGCGTTGCCGTGGTCGGTGCCCAAGGAGTCATTCGCTGCGATCTGTCGACCGAACTCAGAGAAGGTCATCGTCAGGACGCGCTCGTCGAGGCCGGCGGCCTGGAGGTCCTTGTGGAAAATGTCAATGGCCTCGGAGAGCTGGGCCAGCAGGTTGGCATGATCCCCGACGGTCGCGTCCGATCCGTCAACCTGCGCGGAGTGCGTGTCGAACCCACCGAGTTGGACGACGTATACCTTGGTCTTGAGACCGCCTGAGATCAAAAGCGCCACATTCTTCAACTGCTGGGCCAGCCGGTTCGTATCCGGATAGGTGACCATGTTGGCCCCGCCGTTTGCCGCATCGGTGATCACACTCCCGTAGGCATTGGTCTGCGCGATGGCATCGATAAGGAAGCGAAGTTCACGGCCGTAATTGTTGTCCGGCAGCATGCCGATCGCCGCCTCGGACAGCGGTGAGATCGAGAACGGATCGATGAGGGCCAGTGAATAGTTGGCGACGGTCCCCTGGCAAGTCTCGGAGACTAGCGATCCAATCGTCAGGGCAAAGGGCGCATCGTGGTCCGCATTCGGATAGCCGTCCGGATAATCCGGCGCGTCGATCGCGAAGTAGCGCCCGAGCCAGCCCGTCGAAAGGTATTCATCCGCAGCGGAACCCGATGTCCAGATGTCGGTCGACCGGAAATGGGACCGGTCCTGGTTGGGATACCCGACACTTTGGACGATCTCCATCTTGCCGTCACCGTACATCGCCTGCAGGTGGGTCATCGCCGGATGGAGGCCAACGCCCGACTCGATGGCAAGGACGCGGTTCTCCGGGATCAGGATATTGGGGCGCAGCACACTCAGCGCGTCATACTGGTCGACGGGAATGACGCAATTGATGCCGTCGTTGCCACCGTTGAGCTGCACGAGCACGAGCACGCGGTCGTTGTCCGCCCCGCCGCTGAGGAACGGCATGGGCATGGCATTGAGCTTGAGCCCGTTCAGGGTCAGCGGGATCGAGGACAGGGCGCTGGTGCGCAGGAAGTTTCTCCGGTTCATGTGATCGGGATTGAGGCGGGTCGGCGGATTACTGGAGCTGGTATTCGGGGAGGTTGAGCAGGGCGATGAACAAGGCGCGCAGCCGGTTCTCTACAGCGGTCTTGTAGGTCGCGTTGGCCGGATCGTTGAGATAAAGGCCGTATTCGATCGTCCATTCAAAATCCGGCAAGCCGGGGATCAGGTTCTCCTTGAGATAGGCGTATTGCTCGTCGGTCAGCGGATACGGCAGGTAGATCTCGCAGAGCCCGCGGATCATCTGGTCGGGATATTCCGCGTCGGGAATCCCGGCGACGATACCGAGCACGTCGACGCCCAGCCGCTGTCCGAAGACGACGAACTGTCCGGAGGCGACTGCGTTGATTAAAAGGCTGCGGACAGGCAGCGTCACGCTGCTGATCCAGTTGCGATAATAGACCGGTTCCTGGTAATAGGCCTTCCATCCGGCGACGGACGGCGGGGCGAACATATCCTGTTGGAGCGTGGCGTTGAGCGCGTGGAGATTTTGCCAGATCACATACCGCAGGTTGATCGATGCCGGATACTGGATCCCGAGGGACTTCGCGACATTGGCCGTAAAGTCAACGGGGCTCTTGATCTGGCAGCCGATGGCATTCTCCTGGTAAAAGTGATCGCTCGACAACAGGGCCCGCAGCGCCGGCTTGATCTCGTAATCGTTGTCCCGCAGGATCGTGGCCAGCGGCTCGATCACGTTGGCCTCGATCGCCGGGTCGATATAGTAGTAGACAAACCACCGATAGAGCTTGCGGGCGATGAACCGCGCCACCTCGTCCTGGGCGAGAATGGTATCCACGACCACCTTGTACTCGTTCTCGTTCTGGTTGTTGATCACCGCGTTGTTGAAGCGGGGCGAGAGCTGCTTGGTGCCCGTGTCGTGCCGGTTGGGCCGGAAGATCGCGGCCGGATGCGGGCCCGCGGCGTTGAAGGCCGCGAAGTCGACCGTCCATCCGGTGAGCGCGCGGGCGATCTCCTTGATGTCTTCTTCGGTGTAGTTGGTGTAGTCGCCGGGACCCGCCTGTAGGCCCTTGCCGATGGTGAACAACTCGAGCAACTCACGGGCGTAGTTCTCATTCGGTGCGTTCTTGTTGTTCTGCGCGCCGTTGAGGTACAGGAGCATCATTGAGTTCACCGTGACGTCCTTGGCCAGTTGCCGGAAATTTCCCAGGGCCTGGTTGCGCAGCAACTCGACATATTGGTACAAGAACTTCGCATGCGGGGCATCGGCCACGACGAAATGATTGTGCCAGAAGAGGACCATTTTCTCCCGAAGGCTGACACCCTCGTTGAGAAACAGGCCGACTTGCCACGCCCGGAGTGACCGCTGCGAGTAATTGAGCGCAGGCACGATCGGCGCGTAGACCCACGACTCCCCGATCGGCACGTTGGGATCGTTGTTGTTGTCGTAATTGATCGGCAACGCGGGCGCGGGCTGGTCGGCCAGCAGGCGGTCGAGCGTCGCCTCGAGGCCCTCGCTCACCGCCTGGTCGATCTGCTGGATCGTCGGGCCGAACATGGCCCGGCGGAGCAGGTGCTTCGCCTGGTGACGGGTGAAGGGGCCGGCATACGGGTCGAGGGTGCCCTGGATGATAAGGGGCGCCGGGGTCATGACGTCGGTCGGGCTTTCGTGTGCCATAGGGTACATTTTCAGTGGATCCTGTCCGACTTGGACAAGGCCGGGTGGACGGGGTTTAACAATGGTCGAAATTTAGGGATTAGGATCGTGGCTGAAGGCCTTCCATCAGGCAAGAAGGGAAATGGCGCTCTTTGTACTCATCCGGCCCCTCAAATCTTTCCCCGGGGCTTGGCCTATCTTTGCCCCCTATGCGCATCCTCGTCACCGGCGCCGCCGGCTTTATCGGCTACCACCTCAGCCAGGCCCTGCTGGACCAGGGCCACGAGGTCGTGGGCCTCGACAACCTCAACGCGTATTACGACGTCAACCTCAAGTATGCCCGGCTGCGCGAACTGGGGATCGACCAGGAAGACCTCGTCGAGGGCCGCGCCCTGGCCGGCCGGACCGGATTTACCTTCTTCTACCAGGACCTCACCGACGCGGCCAACCTACTCGGCTTTTTCGCGGAAAAACGACCCGAGGTGGTCGTCAACCTCGCCGCCCAGGCCGGCGTACGCCACAGCATTCATCACCCGCAGTCGTTTGTCGACAGCAACCTGATCGGCTTCTTCAACCTGCTCGAAGCCTGCCGGCGCTACCCCGTGCGGCACCTCCTCTATGCGAGCAGCTCCAGCGTGTATGGGGCCAACGCCAAGATCCCCTTCAGCGAGACGGACCGGACGGACCAGCCGCTGTCCCTCTACGGGGCCACGAAGAAAGCCAACGAGGTCCTCGCCCATTCCTACGTCGAACTCTATGGCATCCCGTCGACCGGCCTACGGTTTTTCACGGTCTACGGCCCGTGGGGACGGCCGGACATGGCCTACTATAAGTTTGCCCACCATATCATGGACGGCAAGCCGATCGACGTCTACAACAACGGCGATATGTCCCGCGACTTCACCTACGTGGACGACATCATCCGCGGGATCGTGGCGCTGATCGCGCTGCCACCGCAAGGCGTGAAGGGCGAACGCCACCGGATCCTCAACATCGGCCGGAGCCAGCCTGTCAACCTCATGGAGTTCATCCGCCTGCTGGAGAAATACCTGGGACGGGAGGCCCAAAAGCGCTACCTCGAGATGC
>CAYMLN010000158.1:0-5977 GCA_964391045.1 uncultured Saprospiraceae bacterium | reverse complement strand
CGACGTGGCCAATTCGCTCGACAACGAGAATCAGTTCATCAGCTTCAAGGACAAGGACGGCCGCGAACTCGGTTCCATCCGCGCGGAATCGGTGAGCGACTGGCGGCGCCGGTTCTTCTCGGGCGAGTATGTGGTCGACGTGATGGCCCAGGTCGTCGGCATCGACTTGCTCGACTGCTTCGTCGGTGCCATAAACAAGTTCACGGAATTGGCTTCGAGCCACAATTCCATCGGCGTGGAATACGCCTCCGGCCACGGCGACTATGCCGAATGGCTCGAGCGGGCGAACCCTGCGGAATTGATCAACGAAGGGGATATCGTGGCCGTGAAGGGCGGCAAGATCACAAAGGACCTTGCTGTCGCGGAGCAGGTGATGGTCGTGTCGACCGCCCCGATCATGATGGGCAATCAACCCGAAGCCGGCAAGGAGAACCTGGGCAACAAGATCGCCTTCCTCGGCCAGGTGCCGGTGAAGATTATCGGTCCGGTCGAGACCGGCGATTTCATCGTCGGGAATCCGGCCACACCGGGCTACGGTGTTGCCGTCGACCTTGCACATATAACGCCCGAACAGGCGCGCTATGTAGTTGGACGCGCATGGGAAACGAAGCCGCAGGACGGCCCGAAGCGCGTCAATACCGTGATTGGTGTCGACAATGGCTACTTCCTTCAACTCCTGCAGCAACAGCAGCAATCGGTGCAGTCCATGGATGCTCGACTCGCATCGATCGAGGCCCGACTCGGCATGACGGAGACTGCGGAGGCCACAGCCTCTGCTGAAACCGTGACAGCGCCCGCAGCGCGCAAGGCCAAGGCCGGAGGAAAGGGTTCGAAATAAGTTGCCGAGTCTCACACCGCCTAACCGTTTACCATGAAACACACATCGATACCCGTTTGCCTGGCGATCACCCTTTGGGTCATGTTCTCCGCGGTGACGCCGTTGTCCGCCCAACTCGTGGATCCCTCGGGCGCCGTGCTGACGCCGGAGAAGGAGAAGGTCGCCAAGGACTGGCTCGACAACCTGTACGAGATGGGCGTCGAGGACCGGGTCGACTCGTTCTTCATCTCGACCGAGGCTTTGCATGCGGCGACCGATACGGCCTTTCGCCGGGTCGTCTATCCGTCAGCCTATACGCTCCCCGGCGCGCAGCGACTGTTGCAGGCCAATTACCTGAAGATCGCAACATGGCATCTCATCAATTTGTACATCGTTGACCCGGGGAGTCGGAAGGCGGTCGAGCATTACATCACCGGATACGATGTTGCCATCCGGATGGACCGGGTCCTGATTGCCGCCTTCTACACCTATGCGCTCTTTGATCCCGAAATCGGCACCCTCAAGGATGGGCGTCCTGCGATCTATCATCCCGAGATCCTCGAAGCCAAGCTCAGCGTGGTCAGCCAATTGACGGATAAAGTGCTGGAAGCGCGCAAGACACGCGTAAAGGAGTGAGCATGCCGGCGATGCCCTGATCTTCCTACTTGGGGATTAAACCAATTCCGGCGTAGCTTGTCTCATGATCATGAGAAACGCCCTGCGCCACTTCGTTGCGATTGCCCTGTGCATGGCCCTTCCGATGGCCGGCACGGGGCAATCCCTTTATTTCCCGCCGCTGATTGGCGAGACGTGGGAAATGGTCGACCCCGCCCAGCTCGGCTGGTGCACCGACGGCATCGATGACCTCTACGACCTGCTCGAGGAAAACAATACCAAGGCCTTCATTGTCCTGAAGGGCGGCAAGATCGCCCTGGAGAAGTACTTCGGCACGTTCACCGCCGACAGCATCTGGTATTGGGCATCCGCAGGCAAGACGCTGACCGGCTTCCTCACGGGCATGGCGCAGGAGCAGGGCTTCCTGGACATCGGCGACACGACGAGCCAGTACCTCGGCGCGGGCTGGACCTCCTGCGATCCGGCCGACGAGCAGAAACGGACGATATGGCACCAGCTCACGATGACGACGGCCTTTGACGACAGCGGCGACGCGTTCTGCACGTTGCCCGAATGTCTTGCATGCATCGCCGAGCCGGGTACGCGCTGGGCCTATCACAATGGCCCCTACACGCTCCTGGACGATGTGCTGGAGGCGGCCACCGGGCAGAACCTGAATCTTTTTATCCAGCAGCACCTGCGGACCCGAACGGGCATCAATGGACTTTTTATACGCACGGGTGACAATAACGTATTCTATTCACGACCTCGCATGATGGCCCGCTTCGGGTTGCTCCTCCAGGCAAACGGGATATGGAATGGTGACTCGGTCCTCGGGGATACAGCCTACCTGAATGCCATGCAGCGTTCATCGCAACCGCTCAACAAGTCCTACGGGTATCTCACCTGGCTCAATGGCCAGGAATCCTTCATGCTGCCCGGTTTGCAGCTGGTCTTCCCCGGGTCGGTCCTGCCCGACGGGCCCGACGACATGTACATGGCACTTGGCAAGAACGGCCAGTACATCAACGTCGTGCCGAGCCTCGACCTCGTCCTCATCCGCATGGGCAACGCCCCGGCCAACGACCTGGTGCCGGTGGTGCTCAACAACCAGATCTGGCAGCGCATGAACGCTATCCTGTGTCCGGCAACCTCGACGGGGCCTGAACACGCCGATGCCCAATCATTGTTAGCCGTTCGCATAGCGGGCAACGTCCTGCAGGTGATGTGGGGCGGGGATGACGTGGCGGTCACCCTGTATGATGTGTCTGGCCGCCAGGTCATGCCGACGGTTCGCGGCAACCGTGAGATGCAGGTAAACCTGACGCCAACATTGGAAGGGATGTACGTCCTGGATGCTACCGGGCGGGTGGATGGTCGACTACGGCGGGAGGCCTTGATGCTTTTGATCGGTAAAACTAAAAGCTAAAAACTAAAAGCTAAAAGCTAAAAAATGAAAAATGAAAAATGAATAATGAACAATGAACAATGAACAATGAACAATGAACAATTGAATGTGGAGGGATGAATGTGACAATCTTTCTGCGTTCTTCGGGTGGCGCACGAAAGGCCAGGTATCGATCTGACATGCCAGCCTGCCGAATATGAGGATTATTCGCTCCGCGTCTAAGCGTGAAATGTGATGGATCCATGGCTTGAACCATCCCTTTGCCCAAACCTTCTCACGCTGTTTCCCTGTCCCCTAGTCGTTTCTTGTGGGAATATCCGTATCACAGTATTCCGCATGACAGGCCAACGCATTCGTCTGCTGCACACCGACGCGCATCGGCTCGCGCAATGCCGCGCCCAGGTCGGGCACGGACGTGAAGGCCGCCTTGATCGAATTCCACTTGTCGAGCAGGTAGCGGTCCTTCAACGCGTAGGCCAGTCGCTCGTTGTCTCCGCCAAAGGAATGATCCGCTAAGGCTTCCGCAGCGTCCAGCCATTCTGCCCGACGTGTATCCTGTTCCCCCACGGGTAATGATCCGGCCAGTGCGTCACAGGCCATCCAGAGGTTCCCGTCAAATGCTGCCAGGGCTGGTGCGATCAATAGCCTGAGTGCAGGCGCTGTTTTCCCATATCGATCAGTCCATTCCGTCTCCGTCATGACGCTCGTGTATGGCGCCTGGACATAGTCTTTGTCGCCCGTCGGCGCGATGAAGGACACGGCGGTGAATTCATCCTGGTGCTCGTACAAGTAGTTGGTGACCGATGCTTCGTCATCGACGATCACCGTGTTGCTCACATTGTGCGACGTGCCCGGCCGATAGCAAAGCGCTTCCGTCTTTCCCGGTTCGACCCAGGCGTGTCGCACGAGCCGTATGCGTTCCAGGTGCCGCACGCCTTGCATGTCATGCTTGAGGAGGACCTCGCCGGGGTTTTCGCAAGGCACGAAGACGGCATAGTCGCTGCCGGTGGCCGACCATCGCGAAGGCTCGAGCATCTCCGGGTGATGCGACTCGAGGAACTGCGCCGTCGGCGTTTGCTTCGCCAGTTGCATGATGCGGAAGTACCGCCGCGCCTGCTCGGGATGGATACCCGGCGAGGTCTGCAGCACGACCGACGCGTTGCCGGAGGGCTTGACCGTCGTGGTCCGCGCGGCGGGTCGGATGCCGATGAGCGCCGCAACTTCGCGGTTGGTCGCCTTGACGATCTCCGCACCGCGCGTGAGGATGGCCTCGTCAAACAGTTCCGGCCGACACATCCAGCCGGTGACGGAGATGCCGAGAAGAGCCTCGCCGGCGACGATGTCGGCCGTCTGTCGGCCCAGTATCGGGAAGTCGGTATAGCCAGCTTGCAACGTGCCCAGGATCGCGGCCTTGCGGCACAGGTCGTGGAATTTTGCAGCGCTGAAGGTGCCTTGCCCATCGACGCAGGCCGACGCGTTGATCTCGTTGAGATTGCAGAACTGGAAGACCGATTCGCTTCGGTCGCGGATGCGGTCGTAGAAGTTGAAGCCGATCTCGTAGCAGGGATTGAAGATGTCATCCGCGTGACTGAGCAGGGCGAGGCCGAGGTCATTGTCGCCGCGGTTGAAGCTCAGCCAGTGGCGCAGTTCGTCGACGCTAAACGTGTGTCGCATCAGGCCGACCGCGTTGTTGCTCCGCGCGCGCCAGGGATGGGTTTGTCGCCAGTTGCCCGTCTTTGCATGCAGCAGCTCGTCGTCGTCCGGATCGATAAGGAGGTTCATCGCGCTGCGGCGCACGCCGCCCGAGAGTACGGCATCGCTGAGGTGCATGAAGATGTCGCAGGCCAGCAATGAAGTGAAGGGGATCGCATCGCGCGTACCGATGGCTTCGTCGAGCATGGCGGCGATGCGGTCGAGGGATTGCCGGAGTCCGTCAGGTCCCGGGGCGAGAAACCCGCCGGTGATCGGCGCGCCCTTCGGGCGGATGCGGTTGTAGTCGAAGTCGATCCGGTGACTGTGATATGCGGGGTCGAGAGACGGATGGAGACAAAACGAACTCATCAGCACCCGCGCCGCATCGGCCCAGCCTTCGATGGAGTCGGGGATGACGTACGGGATGGCCGGCAACGTGCGGCGATTCAATGGGGGCAGCTGGCTGATGAACTTGCGCTTCATCGAGACGCCGAGGCCGGCGCCCGAGAGCAGCACATAGAAGCCCTTGTGGAAGACGTCCGGGGCGTATGCGTATGTCGCGCAGCAATTGTAGAGCCGGGCGTTATTGCGCAATACCTGCTCGCCGCGAAACTGCAAATGCCGCATCGACGGTAGAAACTCCATGCGTTCGATAGACGGAAGGATCTCGCGCAGGAGGGGCTCAACGTTGGCGCCATAGCGGATGCGGTGCGTATCGAGGACGCTGGCACAGGCTTCGGCCCAGGTCTCGTAACGCCCGAGGCGGTCATCCCACTTCAGGTAGTCCGTGTACAATTTCAGTTGGGCGAGAAAGGCCTTGCCGGGATCAGTCATAGCCGGGAGTGATAGCGCTTATTTCAAAGTTACGGGCATTGCAAGGACGCGGGTACCGGGCGACCTTGGGCGAATACCCGTATTTTGCAATATCAAACCCGAATGCATGGACGCGCAGGTTGAACAGTGGATCGATCTATTCCTTGCCTGGTTGTCCGGACACGGGCTACGTGTCGTGGGCATTATCATCGGTTCTTTGATCTTCTATTACGTCGGAAAACGGTTCGTCGCCCGCATCGTCCGGATCTCGGTCGTGCGCGACGCGCATCACACGGCGGAAGCGGAGAAACAGCGGGAGGACACGCTCATCCGGATCTTCGACTGGGTGATGCGGGCCGTGCTGATGTTGGTGGCGTTCATGATGGTGCTCCAGGAAATGGGCATCTCCATCGGACCCCTGCTGGCGGGTGCCGGCATTGCCGGGATCGCGATCGGCTTTGGCGGCCAGTACCTGATCCGGGATTACCTCACGGGATTTTTCATGATCCTGGAAAATCAGTATCGCATTGGCGACTGGGTACGACTTGACCAGACTAGCGGCGAGGTGGAGGACATCAGCCTCCGCATGACGACGTTGCGCGACATGGACGGCACCGTCCATCATGTGCCCC
>CAYMLN010000157.1:0-5982 GCA_964391045.1 uncultured Saprospiraceae bacterium | reverse complement strand
GTTCGACGGTGTCGCCGTCACCCCCGTGGCGGCTGCGGCCCCGGCAACCACCGAAGATGCGGGCAGCACAACGACCACCCCGGCATCCCCTGCCGCAGCCCCGGATACACATGGCTGTGACGCTGCCGAGGGCTTTGTGTGGTCCGCCGTCCGCAAGACCTGCATCCAGCCGTGGCAGGTTGGCGCGCAATTCACGCCGAGCGATCCGAAAACAGGTGGGCAGCGCGTCGCCTTTGTCGTACTCTCCGACGATCGCGTCAATGCCGAGGTCTTCTTCACGGGCCGCCCCCCGGTCACGCTGAATGCCACACTGTACCGCCGCGATGATCCCGTCCGCATCCTTTATACGACTGCCGATCATTCGGTGGAGTTGCTTTTCGAAAACGACAAGTTCTTCGTCGCCGAAGACGGGAAAAGGTCATTCGTGCAGCCGTACTCGACGACCGCTGGGCTCGGGGCCGTCTTGAAACAATATTGATTTCGGCTTTCTTTCCCTGACCACGATCAGAGCGTCCCGGTCCGCCCGCCGTCAACCGTGATCTGAGTGCCTGTGATATAGGCCGCCGCAGGCGAGGCGAGAAAGGCGACAGCCGCCGCGATCTCCTCCGGTTTGCCAAACCGGCCCATCGGGATCTCGGCGATCATCTCGTCCATGACCTCGCGCTGATCTCGTCCCTGCCGGCCAGCCTTGTTGGAAATGATCGCATTCAAGCGATCGGTGGCCGTGGCGCCGGGCAGCACGTTGTTGACCGTGATGTGAAAAGGCGCGAGTTCGGTCGCCAGCGTCTTGGACCAGTTGGCCACGGCGGCGCGGATGGTGTTCGACACCCCGAGGCCGTGGAGCGGTTGCTTGACGGACGTGGAGATAATGTTGATGATCCGGCCCCAGGCCACTTCCTTCATGCCCGGGACGACCTTCTGCACGACGAGGTGATTGGCGAGCAGGTGCTGCTCGAACGCCTGGCGAAACGAGACGATATCGGCCGAGAGGATATCGCCCGCCGGCGGTCCGCCGGTATTGTTGACCAAGATGTGGATGCGCTTCTGGGTGACCAGGCCTGTGATCTTCTGGATCAGGTCAAGGTGCTGGGACATGTCCGCGATGATGAAATCGTGCTCCTGCCCCGGGCCGCGATGCAGCTCGCGCTGGGCTGCATCGAGCGATGCAGCGTTGCGTGCCAGCAGGGTCACGTTGGCCCCCATCTTCGAGAGGAGGATGGCGGAGGCCTTGCCGATGCCGCTGCTGCTGCCGCAGACCAGGGCGTTCTTTCCTGTGAGGTTGATATCCATGGCGATAAACTGTCTGGCAAAGGTAGGGCTTGCAGACTTGGGTTCGAGGTCGACAATGACACACGCATTCAAACGATCCGTCTGCGTCAATTTCCTTTGGGATACATGAAACCTTCACATTTCTCACAAAGTCGCAGATCATGGTCGATTGGCCTTTCGCAGTCTTTCGGCTAAATGGAATGATATCCTTTCGAACGCCCTCCGGAGATCACGGATGGGAGTTTATCAGGTTTATCAGGTTAATCAGGTTCATATTATGTAGAAGAATTCTATCGTCCGAGACCAGCTCATGAACTTTTCACTTTTAGCTTTTAGCTTCAAATTGTTCATTGTTCATTGTTCATTGTTCACTGTCCATTTCCCTGCCGTTTGCATTTCGCCGTTCGCCGTTCGCCGTTTACCGTTTGCCGTTTGCCGTTTGCCGTTCCCCGGCCTTTGCACGCCAAATCAGTACCTTCGCAAGACAACTGAGACGCAGCAATGTCACAAGACCTCCTCATCGCTTCGGACCGCGCCCAGCCGCTCGGCCGATATCCCCACACCCGTCGGATCGGCCCGTGGATCTTCGTCTCCGGAACGAGTTCACGGCGGCCGGACAACACCTTCGAGGGGGCGTCGAAGAATCCTGATGGCAGCTGGACGCTCGACATCCGGGCCCAGACACGGGCCGTGCTGGAGAACATCCGGTACTACCTGCAGCAGAATGGCGCCGACCTCGGCGATCTCGTCGACGTGACGGTGTTCCTGAAAGACATGGCCGATTTCCCGGCGTACAACGAGGTCTACAATTCCTTTTTCGAATCCATGGGCCCTTGCCGCACAACGGTTGCGGTCAGCGACCTCCCCAAACCCCAGATCCTGATCGAGATCAAAGGCACCGCATATCTCAACGAATCGCGATGAGCAACGAAAAATTTACGTCCGTCCACTACCATACCTACCTGCAGCTCGACAAGATCCTTGACGCGCAGGCCCCCCGGTCGACCGCCGTCGAGAAGGTCACGGCGCATGACGAGATGCTCTTCATCATCATGCACCAGGTCTACGAACTCTGGTTCAAGCAGATCATCCACGAGCTCACCTCGGTCGCCGGCATGTTCGAGGACGACCAGATGGATGAGCGGGAGATCTCCGTCGCCGTGGCGCGCATGGAGCGCATCATCGAGATCCAGCGGCTGCTGATCGGGCAGATCGACGTCATGGAAACGATGACGGCCATGGACTTCCTCGATTTCCGGCAATACCTCTTCCCCGCCAGCGGGTTCCAGAGCCTGCAGTTCCGCGTGGTGGAGAACATGCTCGGCCTGCGCGCCGACCAGCGGCTGCTCTACAACAACATGCCGTATGACGCCGTCTTCTCGGAAGCACAGCACGAGACGTTGCGCCGCAGCATCGAGGGAAAATCCTTGCTGAACCTCGTGGTCGAATGGCTCGAGCGCACGCCTTTCCTCGTCTTCCAGAAATTCCATTTCCTGGACGCGTACAAGGCTGCTGTCGCCCGCATGCTCGACAAGGAAAAAGCCGCGATCAACGCGTCGGATATCTTGAGCGAGGAAACGAAAAAGATGCGCCTGACGATGCTCGGGGATACGGGCACGTATTTCGACGCCATCTTCGATCCGGCCAAGTATGAAGAACTGCGTGCACGCGGCGAAGTAAAATTCTCTTACCAGGCCATGCTCGGCGCGCTGTTCATCTTCCTGTATCGCGACGAGCCCATTCTCCAGCAGCCGTACCGCCTCCTCGCCTGCCTGATGGATATCGAAGAGAAGTTTACCGAATGGCGCCACCGGCACGCGCAGATGGTCCTGCGCATGATCGGCCGGAAGACGGGCACCGGCGGTTCGTCCGGCCACAAGTATCTCCGGGATGCCGCGCAGACGCACCAGATCTTTACCGACCTCTTCCAGGTCGCTACGTTGCTGATCCCGCGTTCGGAGCTGCCGCCCCTGCCCGAGGACCTGCGCCGGCATCTGGGCTTCCACTTCTCCGTATCATGAAGCGCTTCGACCATTTCATCCGCGGCGAATACAAGGCCTCGGTATCGGGCCGCACACTCGACGTGATCCACCCCGCGACCGGCATGAAATATGCCGAAGTCGCCGCAGGTGATGCACACGATGTCCAGGCCGCCATCCACGCGGCGAAGGATGCTGCCCCGGACTGGGGCCGCACGCCGCTCGCCGAACGGCAGGCCATCCTGCAGCGCATGGCCGACGCGATCACCCGCCGCCTCGACGAATTCGCGGAAGCGGAATGCATCGACGCCGGCAAGCCGATCGCCCTCGCCCGCCAGCTCGACATCCCGCGCGCCGCGTCCAACTTTGCGTTCTTCGCCGCAGCCGCCTCGCAGCTCGCCTCGGAATCGCATGAGATGCCCGGCCGCGCGATCAACTATACGCTGCGCCATCCGCTCGGCGTCGTCGGCTGCATCTCGCCCTGGAACCTCCCGCTGTATCTGTTCACCTGGAAGATCGCGCCGGCCCTCGCGGCGGGCAACGCGGTCGTCAGCAAGCCCTCCGAACTCACCCCTGCGACGGCGACGATGCTGGGCGAGATCTGCACCGAAGCGGGCCTTCCCGCCGGTGTGCTCAACATCGTACACGGCACGGGCCCTGACGTCGGCGAGGCGATCGTTCGCCACGACGATATCAAGGCCGTATCCTTCACCGGCAGCACGGCGGTCGGCCGCCGCATCGCCGGGATCTGCGCGGACCAACTGAAGAAATCATCGCTCGAACTCGGCGGCAAGAACCCGGTCATCGTCTTCGCGGATTGCGACTATGATGAAATGCTCAACACGACCGTCCGTTCGTCGTTCAGCAACCAGGGGCAGATCTGCCTGTGCGGCTCGCGGATCCTTGTGCAACGCAGCATCTATGAAAAATTCGTGGCCGACTTTTCCGAACGCGTGCGGCGCCTGGTCATTGGCGACCCGTATAACCCGATGACGGAGGTCGGCGCCCTCATCTCGGAGGGACACATGAACAAGGTGCTCTCCTATATTGAGCTCGCGCAACAGGAAGGCGGACAGATCGTCTGCGGAGGTGAACGCATCCGTCCCGGTGGCGACCTGGATGGCGGTTACTTCGTCGCGCCGACCGTGATCACGGGACTCGTCCAGGGCTGCCGGACCAACCAGGAAGAGATCTTCGGCCCGGTCGTCACGATTGCGCCGTTCGACAATGAACGCGACGCGATCGCCATGGCCAACCACACGCCGTACGGCCTCGCCTCCGTCGTGTGGACCAACCACCTCGCCCGCGCCCACCGTATGGCCGCCCAGCTCCAGACCGGAATCGTCTGGATCAACTGCTGGCTCCTGCGCGACCTGCGCACCCCCTTCGGCGGCGTGAAGCAGTCCGGCGTCGGTCGCGAAGGCGGATGGGAAGCCATCCGCTTCTTCACGGAAGCGAAGAACGTGACGATCGCGTTCGAGCAGTGATGTAATACGTGTTGTACCGGACTTGCGGTCCGGTACATCCATGTCCGAAAGCACAACTTTCGGACAACATTTCGTCCGGCACATGCCTGTCCGAAAGCACAACTTTCGGACAACAACTTAACCTTCATGCAAAAAATCGACATCCACACCCACATCATGCCCCGCGAACTCCCGCGCTGGCTGGACAAGTTCGGCTACGGCAAGTTCATCCACCTGGAGGACTGCGGGTCGTGCCGGGCGCGCATGATGATCGGCGACAAGTTCTTCCGGGAGATCGAATCAAACTGCTGGGACCCGGCCGTGCGCATCCAGGAATGCGATGCCACCGGCGTGCACAAGCAAGTGCTGTCGATCATTCCCGTGCTCTTCTACTACTGGGCGAAAGGGCCTGACGGCCTCGAGACCAGCCGGTACTTCAACGACTTCATCGCGGAGGTCGTGAGCCGGCATCCGGACCGTTTCTACGGTATCGGCACGGTGCCGATGCAGGACCCGCAACTGGCCGCGGGGGAGCTGGAACGCTGCGTAAAAGAGCTAAAGCTCGACGGCATCGAGATCGGCTCCCACGTCAACCAGTGGAACCTCAACGATCCGGCCCTGCATGTCGTGTACGAGACGGCCGAGCGCCTCGGCGCCTGCCTCTTCGTGCATCCCTGGGAGATGATGGGCGCCTCCGACATGGAGCGCTATTGGCTTCCCTGGCTCGTCGGCATGCCGGCGGAGACGAGCCGGGCTATCTGCTCAATGATCTTCGGCGGCATTTTCGAGAAATTCCCCAACCTGCGCGTTGCCTTCGCCCACGGCGGCGGATCGTTTCCCGCCACGATCGCGCGGATCGAGCACGGCTTCAACGTGCGCCCGGACCTTTGCGCCATCGACAACGACAAGAACCCGCGCACCTATCTCGGCAAGTTCTGGATCGATTCCCTCGTCCATGACGAGCGCATCCTCGACTACCTCATCGACCTCGTCGGCGCCGATCGCATCGCCCTGGGAAGCGACTACCCCTTCCCCCTCGGCGAGGCCGTGCCCGGCAAGCTGATCGAGCATATGCCGTATAGCGCGCATACAAAGGAGTGGCTGTTGTATAGGTCGGCGTTGGAATGGCTGGGGAGGGTTTAGAGGTTAGGGTGTAGAGGTTAGAGGTTGAGGTTAGAGATTAGAGGTTAGGGGTTAGCGGGTTTGCGGGTGCGGGTAAATGTGCTGATGGGATAGTTCAATTAAGTGTGTCATTCTTCATCGACGCC